>CANDHX010000008.1 GCA_947384645.1 uncultured Mycoplasmatota bacterium
AAGCTATATATTTGTTTATTTTTTAATTTAAATATTAAATTAAAGTTTATTAAACAAAACCTCTTTTTCCTTCATCGATATTTTATCTACCTCATATCCAAATTCCTTGGCTTCTTTTTTGCAATTTAAAAAAGAATGGTCTAATGGAAAACCTAAAATAATTTTAATTTCTTCAAAAGACAGTTTATAACTTTTTCTATCGTTTTCTTTTAAATATATCCACAAAGGCTCATATTTACTCATTATCATATCGTTTTTAAACATTTCTAATCGGTCTCGCTTTTTTGAGTGTTCTTTTTATTTTTGGACATATAAGTAGCACTTAACATTACCATTCCAAACGTTCCAAACAAGAATATGAAATATACAATAGCAATAGGTGATGTCGATTTTATCCCTTCGACATTGGCATATAATTTGTCGTTTGATAAAAGTGCTTTGACGGTCTTTCCTTTATAGTATCCCGCTAATCCGTGAACATTTATTAGTTCGTATTCTTTTCCTTCATATTCCACTTTTACTTCATAAAATGTCGTTCTATTTTGCGTATCCCTATTTATTATTTCCCTGCTCGAAGTATCGGTTACAATAGCCATGACTTCTTCATATTCTACTTCCGCCTTATTCATCAAAAACCAAAAAACTACAGTTAAAACTAAACATACTGCTGTTATAGCCCACATCAATTTTACTTTTTTGTTCATAAATGATATCCTTCCAAATGATTAACCTAATCGAAATAAATCGAATTTAATAATTCAAGCCTTCGTTCACTATCGAATAATGCTTTATTTAGTCTGATAAAATACGTTTCATCCTCATTTACCAAATGGATTTGAACAAAATTATCGCCTTCACTCATAACCCCAGTTAAATCGCCATTAAGAATTTTGATATTATCATAGACTTGCATAGTAATAAACATATAGGAAATCCAATTATATGCAGCATAACTCATTTGAAGATGAGATTTACTCCAAAAAATGTTAGGACTATATTTTAAATCCTTTTTTGTATATTCTATAAAATCGTATTCATTATTTATATCGTATTTTTTAGATAGTTTTTCATAATTAAACCCAAATTTGTTAGTCACACTGTCATTAACTAGAGAATCTTTATACAAAACGTCCTTTATTATCCATAAGACCATAGTACCCTTTTCGTTTTTATATATTTTAGAATTGCTTTCTAAATTCTCATCTATCACTTCTTCGCCGATTTTAAAGTTTAAATTGTGAAACTTTATATTGGCTAATTCCCTATTCGATTTAACGGAAAGTTCTTGGGTGTTTCCTAAAGCTTCTTTTATATATTCATTATTTTTTAAATCGATTGTCCTAAATACACTTAATAATACTATTTTATAAGTACTCCAAACTAAACTAATAGCAATAGCAAAAACGACTAAACCCCACAAGACATATTTTTTCTTCATCCTTAAACCTCTTCTATATTATCATTATAGATTAATCGAATTGTTTTGTAAAGTTATTCCAATTTTCGATATTAAATTCACAAAATCGATTTCATTTTATAATAAAAAATACGAGATAAAATAGATTTTGCCATCAAAAAACCCCATAAATTGGGGCATAATTTCTAACTGGTGGCACCAACGGGAATTGAACCAGTGACACAAGGATTTTCAGTCCTCTGCTCTACCGACTGAGCTATGGTGCCAAAAAAATGGCGGTTCGTACGGGATTTGAACCCGTGATCTCCTGCGTGACAGGCAGGCGTGATAGACCACTACACTAACGAACCATTTGGTTGCGGGAGAAGGATTTGAACCTACGACCTCCGGGTTATGAGCCCGGCGAGCTACCGCTGCTCCATCCCGCGATATATAACAAACAAAATAAATGGCGGAGAAAGAGGGATTCGAACCCCCGCGCCGTTTCCGACCTCCTGGTTTTCAAGACCAGTCCCTTCAACCGGACTTGGGTATTTCTCCATAAGTCCACTCTTCACAAGTGACAAAATGATTATATCATAAACGATTTTATAGTGTCAACACCTATTTTATGTCTAAATTAATCCCTAAATTTACAAATCTTAAATCAAAAAAGATGCCTCTACTATCTAGTAAAAGCACCATGTACGAACTTAAATTATTTCTTATTCTTTTTTTTGTTTTTCTTTTTTCGAGGCTGTTCCTCTTTAGAAAACTCTACGACATCGATTATGGCGTCTAGTGTCACAACATCTGTTACGCTCTCTTCTGGCAAAGTTAAATTTAAAATTATTCCTACTATTGCACTTAGACTCATACCTGAAATAGTCAAAGATAAATCGCCACTAGTTATAGATATCACTGCTCCACCTAATCCTAAGACGAGCATGGTAGATGCTACGATGACGTTTTTGGGTTTTTCAAAATCGATTTGGTTTTTGATTAAAACTTTTAGACCATTGACGGCAATAAAACCGTATAACAGTAAAGATACTCCACCTAATACGGCATTAGGAATAGTCGACACTAACGCAGTAAACTTTCCTAGAAAACCTATTAAGATAGCAAAGATTGCAGCTAAACCTATAACCCAAACAGAAGCTACCTTAGTCATTCCTACTACACTAGTATTTTCTCCATACGTAGTATTAGCTGGACCTCCGATTAATCCTGCAGCAACTGTAGCAATACCGTCACCCAATAAAGTTCTATCTAATCCAGGATCTTTTAATAGATTTTTGTCGATAATATTTGAAAGAGATGTATGGTCTCCGATATGTTCACACATCGTAACAAGAGCAATAGGTGCAATCGTCAAAAGAGCACCAAAGCTTGGGGTATAGTGAACGAATGGTATTATGAATTCTGGTAAACTAAAGAAACTAGCTTCTAATACAGGTTTAAAATCGACTAGTCCCAAGACGACAGCACAAACATAACCAGATATGATACCGACTAAAAATGGAATGATTTTTAAAAAACCTTTCGCTTTAGTCATAGTGATAACAGTCACAAAAAAGGCGACTAATGCAGTTAATAATGTTTTATAATCAAAATTCGCTCCTGAAGTTATTCCTATTTGTGAAATAGCAGAAGGTGCTAAACCGAGACCGATAATCATAATCATAGGTCCTATGACAATTGGTGGCAATATTTTATCGAGCCAATTTTTACCTATGAATTTTACTATAATGGCAACTACGACATAGATTAAACCGACGACGACGACTCCAGTCAATGCTCCACTTATGCCACCCTTTAAATAAGCTGCAGCAATAGGCGTAATAAAGGCAAAAGAACTGCCTAAATATACTGGCGAACGCCCCTTCGTACACAAAATATAGATAAGGGTACCAATACCAGAAGCAACTAGAGCTACAGGAATGGTCAATACTTCACAATCGGCTGCTGAATTTACCAAAATCGGTACTAAAATTGTTGCTCCAAACATAGCAAACAGATGTTGTAAAGCGAGAATTATCCATTTGCCAACACTCGGTTTATCCCCTACATCTAAATTCATTTTTTTCATATTTTTCCTCCTCTAAGTCTGTAAAAAAAACCAAAATTAAAGGAAAGTATCCCTACTTTCCTTTAGTTACAAAACCATTAACAAAAAATCTAAAATTCTAAATGAAGAATAACTGCACTTTTCATCGAAAATATTAAAGCTTTTCCTATAAAGGTTCCTCATTAGCATTTTCACATCCTAAAAAAATTTTATTATAGAAAATCGAAAATTGCAAGAAAAAAATTTGACTTATCAGTCTTCTCTATCGATTTCTTTAAATAGTTCGTCATCAAAAAAATCTTTCAAATTCATCTCTAAACCGTCGCATATCCTATAAATGGTAAGAATCTTAGGATTCTTAGACTTCTCATCCATTATACTTTCTAAAGTACTTTGTGTTAAACAACAAAGACTCGCAAGCTGATTTAAGTTTAAATTTTTTTCAATCATCAATTTATTTATTCTTCTTGCCACAGCAGTACACATTTTCATTTTTACACCCTCTCTTTAATTTTAAGGGTATTATCAAAGTTTCGTTAACGATACATCGTTAAAACGATCTTTTCTTTAGCGAACGTGACAAAAATCATATTATATGATATAATTAGTAACTCGAAGAAAGGAAGTGCCATATCGATGAAAATAAAAGAACTGACTATCCAAGCTTTTAGTGAATTTACCAAAAACAGTCCGCTTAAGAACTATATGCAGACGGAAGAATACGCTAGACTTATGGGAGAAGAAAAATATAATTACGATTATGTCGGATTAGTAGATTCTACTGGACTGATTAGAGCTGCTTCACTAATCCTGTGGAAAAGAATCGGCTTTTCGACAAGATATGGCTATGCTCCTAAAGGATTTCTTGTAAACTACTATGATGAAGAATTGATTAAAGTATTTACTGAAGAACTAAAAAACTATTATGCTAAAAAGAACTTCACTTTTATAAAGATTAATCCAGAAATCGTCGTAGCGGAAATCGACAAAAAGACTTTTGAAGCCAAGACTAATCCTAATATAAAACTAAAACAAGACCTTCAAAGATATGGATTTTTAAAACTCAAAGATAATCTATACTTCGAATCTATTAATCCTAGATACAATGCATATATAGACCTCAAGAACTCTAACCTTAATAGATATTCAAAAGTTAATCGCAATAAAGTAAGGAATTCAAGAAGAAAAGGATTATATATCGAAAAAGGGACTAAAGAAGATATAGAAGCATTCTATAAAATGTTAGATACAAAGGAAAATCTCTCTTACTATAGAAATATTTTCAACACCTTTAACGACAAAATTGACTTTCTTTTAGTAAAAGTCAACTATGAAAATTACATTAAAAACACACAAACCCTCTATGAACAAGAAGAAAATAGAAACAATTTATACAACGAAATAATCCACAGAAGCAATAAAATATCTGACCTCCATAGGAAAATGGCTTCGGATTCTTTACTAGAAAGCATAAAAGTAGAAATTCTAGATGCGACAGAAGGACTTAGAAATAAAAACAATACGATAGTAGCAGCTGCCTTTGTAGTCAAATACGATAATCGTGTACACGTAATCGAAAGTGCCTATGATAAAAATTACAAAAACCTAAACGCAAATTATTTCTTATACGATTCTATAATTAAAAATTATAAAGATGACTTCGAATTTTTAGATATCGGTGGAGTCGTAGGAGATTTTAAGAAACAAAATGCATATAGTGGGCTAAATCGCTTTAAGTTGGGGTTTGCGCCTAAAATATACGAGTTCATCGGAGAATTCGATTTAATATTTAATAGGATGGCCTACGATAATCTTCTCTTGACTGGAAGATTAGCCAACGAATTCAATAAAAACGATTAAACTTACAAACCTCATAAACAAAAAATACAGTATGGATAGAATATTATTCATTATAAAAAGGTTATTGAATAGATAGAAATATCTAATAATCCAATAACCTTTTTTATTTTTAAGACTTCATCCACGAGAACAAAAAATACATATCTAAATGTAGACAAAATGTATCATCACCTGCCTAATTATATGATTATTACTTCTGACAATGTTCACAATAATAAGCACTACGTCCGTCGATTTTTTCTTTTTTTATAGCTTTTCCACACCTTTTACACTCTTCATCTTCTCTACCATGCACTTGTAAATAATCTTGAAAATGACCTATGACGCCTAAACTCGAAGTATAACTTCTAATAGTACATCCGCCTTCTTCATATGATTTTTTAGTAATCCTATAAGAATTATCGATAATCGCTTGAGCCTCTTTTTCAGTAATATCCTCTATATGCCTATATGGACTTATCGAAGAAGCAAATAAGACTTCGTTGGCATAGATATTACCTAATCCGTTTATTATAGTTTGATCTAATAATGCCACCTTTATAAGAGTATTTTTATTTTTAAATTTATCGAGTAGATATGCATTTGTTAATCTCATATCGTCTGGCTCATATCCGAGTTTTTTAATACTGGCGTTTTCGTACAATTCTTCTGTATTAACTACTTCCATTCGTCCGAACTTGCGAACATCGTCATATCTTAAATCCATGTCGTTATCTAGTTTAAAGATGACATGAGTATGCTTTCCTACGGGAGTCGAACTCGGAACGTAGAAATACTTCCCTTCCATTCTGAGATGACTTAAAAAAGACTTTTCGCCTAAATCGAATACTAACCACTTTCCAATAGATTTGACATCTCGAAAAGTACTTTTTACTAATTCATACCTAAAGTTTTCAGCACTTCCAACGATAATTCTCGGATAAAGAATTTTTATATTCACTATTTTTTTCCCGATTAAACTCTTTTTTAAAGTATCCCTTACCACTCTAACTTCAGCTATCTCTGGCATAAATATCAATCCTCCAACGATTTTAGAAATCTTACCATTTCATCCATATTTAAAAACTTTTCCATATAGGGAATGTGTATAAATAACACTTCTGTTTTGATGTTCCTTTTTCTTATTATATCGAGCAAACAATAGTAGGCATAATTGCAGTACGAATTACCTGCATGATTACTCCATTTAAAATTTATTTTTCTGTCATTTAACATTTTTTCTATTAAATCGAAATTGAAATTACTATAAAGTATCGTATCATCATATTTAGCACATCTTTCTATGCATATATTTTTTATCAAAGGCTTTTGACCGAACATAATGATTTTATTCCAATCGCCACCACTTATTTGCCTTGCTTCATCATATATGCACGAAAAATCATTATCAAAGAAAAAGGTTTTTTTACTCCTAAGTTGCATGAGCATTAGATACGAAGAATTATTGTCGTTTTCATGTGCTTTTTTAAATCCTATGAATAAGATTTTATTTTGCACTATACCAATCCTTTCCCGTTTCCACTTCGACCTTCAAGGGCACCTTTAAAGAAGCCGCTCCTTCCATAGAAGCTCTCACGATTTTTTTGACTTCCTCAAGTTCTTCCTCTAAAACGTTTAAAATGACTTCATCGTGCACTTGCAAAATAATCTTACTTTTTAAATTTCTTCTACATAATTCATTATAGAGTTTGACCATAGCAATTTTCATAATGTCTGCACCAGTACCTTGAATAGGAGTATTTAAAGCGATTCTCTCTCCTCCTGTTCTAACCATATATACTGGACTCTTAAGTTCATCTATGTATCTAATTCTATTATATAAAGTCTTAACACAGCCGTCGTTATAAGCACTCATCTTTATATTGTCCATATACTCCTTGACTTTAGGATACATCTCATAGTACTTCTCTATAAACATCTTAGCGTCCTTAACAGATATGTTTAAATTTTCGCCTAAGCCAAACCCACTTATACCATACACGATGCCAAAAATTACGGCTTTAGCAGTACTCCTCTGCTCTTTAGTAACGTCTTCAAAAGGGATTCCATGTATATCGGCCGCCACCCTTTTATGGATATCTTCATCGTGTAAAAAGGCATCTATCATGACTTCATCTCCAGAAATAGAAGCAAGAATTCTGAGCTCTATCTGAGAATAATCGGCACTCAAAAGAAGAGAATCATCTTCACTCACAAAAGCTTTCTTAATGAGCCTTCCCTCCTCTTCGTGACTAGGAATATTCTGAAGGTTAGGTAAAACGCTCGAAAGTCTACCCGTTCTCGTAAGAGTTTGCTTATATATAGTATGTATCTTCCCATCTTCCTTTATAAATCCCTCTAAGGGTTCGACATAAGTATTATACAATTTAGATAGGGTTCTATACTCTAAAATCGGTTTAACAATCGGATAGTCTGCTACCAATTTCTCTAAGATAGATACATCTGTACTATAAGTAGCACCCTTTTTTCCGGGATATGGTATACCCATTTTGACAAATAACATCTCTCCCAATTGCTTTGGGCTTCCTATGTTGAACTTTTCTTGTGTCAAATCGTATATGCGATTTTCTAACTCCAATATCTTATTTCTTAGTACACTTTGCATGCTTAAAAGTACTTCCCTATCGACTCTTATTCCCGTTATTTCCATTTCTGCAAGAACTCTTACTAAAGACATCTCTATTTCATTAAAAAGCATACTCATTTCGTTCGTACTAATCTTTTCTAATAATTCGTCCTTTTTATCGAATATGAACTTAGCTTTGAGAGTTATGCCTTCCCTAAATTCATCTTCGCCGACTTTCCCTTTCACGATATTTTCATAGTAGTAAGCACTGATGCCTTCATCGCTCATCTTCAAAGCCAAATCGTCTTTTGTAGTATTCTCTAATAAATAATACGCAATCATCATATCGAAATCGCTATTTAAAATATCTAATCCCATTCTTCTAGCCAGTACGATATTCTTCTTTAAAGCATACGTATAGCGAAGCCTCAAAGCATACTTTCTTATTACGTCGCCCACTAATTCTTTTGGAATATAATAAAGATTTTCTCCGTCGTACATGCCCATTCCTAATATATTGGCATAGTGATAGTTTTCTTTATCCGCTTCTATGAAATAAGAAAACTCTAAGGCGTCCTTTATATCTTCAACTTTTTCTACCGTTATAAAGTCGCACTTCTCCTGTTTGACATTCTTAAAATCGACATTTTTCAGAAAAGAATGGAATTCGAGCTCTTGAAAAAGCTCTTTTAAAGCTTTAAAATCTGCTCCTTCGTAAGTTAATTCTGACAGTTCTACCTCTAAAGGTACTTCTCTATATATAGTTGCCAATTCAAAACTAAAATAGGCATTTTCCTTATCTAATTCTAATTTTTCTTTCATCTTGCCTTTTATAGAGTCGATATTTTCATAGACTCCGTTCAATGAACCGTATTCTTGTATTAAAGACCTAGCAGTTTTTTCTCCGATTCCTTTGACGCCGGGTATGTTATCGCTTGCATCCCCCATTAAAGCTTTCAAGTCTATTATCTTGATTGGATCAAAACCGTATTCTTCTCTAAAAGAATCGACTGTATAATAAATGCTATCTTTTGGCTTTAACATCTTCATCGAAACGACGGGACTAATTAACTGCATCAAATCGTGGTCTGAAGAGACGATTAATCCGTCGTATTCTGGGTCTAAATCGGCTTCACGAGCCAATGTACCGATTATATCATCGGCTTCAAAACCTTCTACTTCCAAATGTTTAATTCCCATAGCATCGAGTATCTTTCGGGCAATCGGCATTTGACTCTTTAAATCGTCAGGCGTCTCATTGCGACCTGCTTTGTAGTCTTTATATTTTTCGTGTCTAAAATTTTTACCTATATCGAAAGCGACCACCATATATTGAGGATTCTCTTCATCTATTATTTTATTGATCATAGAAACAAAACCGTATAATGCATTAGTAGCTTGACCCTTAGAATTTCTCATAATAGAACCCGAATAAGCGGTTGCAAAATAACTTCTAAACATCAAATTATTTCCATCTATAAGTATTACTTTCCTCATTTTATACACCAACTTCTATAGATAGTATACCATTTTTAAAAAGATATTTTAAACAAAATAGAATAAAATCGTCTCTAAATAGCTCATTTTATCGATTTTTATCCTAAAAATGCAGAAAAAAACGAGAAAAACTTGACAATTTAATTAAAATGAGTATAATATGGGCAATTAAAGAAAAGGGGGAATTCAACATGAGTATTTTTAATGATAAAGATTATGAAAAGGATTTATACGAAGTATTGGGAGTAACTGAAGAAGCTACCCAAAGCGAAATAAAGGAAGCTTATAGAAAATTAGCAGCTAGCCTTCACCCAGATTTGCCTGGAAATAGAGCAAGAGCCAAACAAGAAGAATTGAAAGCAGTCAATGCTGCTTATGATATTTTAGGAAATCTCCACAAAAGAGCAATCTATGACCAAATGTATGCGAGACATAAAGAAGAACAAAAAAGAAAGGATAATGGTTTTAATATGTTTGACCCTAATGACCCAGAAATAGCACGCTATAAAAAAATGGCTGAAGAAAAAGCCGAACAGATGAAAAAAGAAGCAGGTCCAAATAAATACCGTTTAGATAGAAAAGAAATAGGCGGAAAAGTAGAGGCTCCTATCGATACGCCACCTAAATCGAATAAAAAATGGATAAAGATAGCTATAATTGGCGGTATGGTAGTTACTATCAGTTTGTCTGCTTTTGGATTAGGAAGACTATATCAAAAAGCTGATGACGTCTCACATCCGACTATCGAAGAACCAACTGAAAAGGATGACGAAAAAGAAAAAGGCGTTTTAGATAAAAGAGTTCCAAATGAAAGAAACGAATCTCCTAAAGAAGAGCCAAGTATAATGCCAGAAGTACCTAAACAAGAAGACCCAGCAGTTATAGAAACACTTAAACAAGAAGAGGACTCCGAAAAAGGCGAGAAAGAAAACGGTACTAAACCTAGCACTAGTACTCCAAAGGAAGAAAAACCAAACGCTAAACCTTCCCAAAATAACAATCAAAGTGCAGGAGGACAAACTCCAAAACCAGTTGAAAATCAAAAACCAGTAGAAAACAAACCTGAAGTTGACCAAACTCCTACAGTTTCTCAAATAGAACAAGAAAAAATTACAAGAGCAGTCGATTCTCTTTATGCCAACTGGCAAAACCAAGGTTTGACTTATTCTAAAGAATACATCACCGAAATGGTAAAATGCCTAAATAAAATGGATTCGAGTCTTACTATCTCAGATGTCGACTATACAATCCAAGAATTGCTCAACACTGCTATAACACCTGGTATAAACAATGCAATCGCTGGATATGATGCTTATAAAACTTGTGATGTAAATCTATCTAGTTTGATTATAAGTGATAAAGAAGGATTATCGACAGTTGCTTCTATGGAATATAATCTTAATGGAGCTCTAACCGACTCATCCAACCTCATGATATACGGAGAACGTGCATTTACTCAAGAAGCACAATTATTGGAATTAGGTTATACTCTAGACGGCTTTAACCCTACAAGCAACGGAGTAAATCCAGCCCTAAGATTGATTTGGGCAAGACTAGCTATCGCTATGAACGGTTTTGCTGGTACTTTGGGAGACGATTTAAAAGTTGAAGTCGACGGAAGAACCTATTCGCAAGCTGAATTGAACAATTCTACTGTATTCGAAGAATTAGCATCACTTGCTAAAAAAGACTTAGGCGAAACTAGTAAAAATCTTAACTTAAAATAGAATAAGGGGTGACGATCATGTACGAAGAAAACGAAAACAAAATAGACTGGGGAAATATCATAAAAAAAGTTGCTATAGTAATAGTTGCAATATTGGTCTTATTGGGTTTTATAACCATGGTTACTAAATGTGCTAAAAAGACTAAAATCGAAAAACCAATCGAAGAAAAAATCGATTTGACTGACCAATTAAATGAACTAGAAGCAGCAACCTTAAAGTATTTGACAAAAGAAAATCTTCCAGTAGAATTAAACTCTTCTAAAACTGTCAGATTGAAAGTCTTAGTTAACAAAGATATTTTAACCGGTATAACAGATAAAGAAAACAACAAATGCGATATAAACGACAGCTATTCAGAAATAACTCGTTTAGAAAATAATTATGCCGTCAAAATGTCACTATCTTGTGGTAAAAACAAAGATTATAGAATTATTTATGTCGGATGTTTTGAAAACTGTAATGGAGGAATTTGTAAAGGTACTGAAAGCTCAACAGGTGGAGTTTGTAATATAGTGGTAGATGATAAAGACAAGGACAAAGATAAGGACAACAATACAACTGTAAATAAACCTAATAATACAACTACAAACAAACCAAGTAGTACTAACAAGCCTAACAACAGCACGAGTACGAATAAACCTTCGAACAATCCTTCAGACAATAATAATAACAATACTACTCCAAAAGTATACGAATATGAATTCAAAAAATGTACTACATCTTGCCAGGAAGGAACGCTAAATACGAGTACAAACAAATGTGTTATAAACAAATATACAAATCCGATCATAACGAATGTCTCATTTAACAATTCTTCTTTAGCAAATAAAAAAGACCCAAAAATAGGTTATGAATTTAAAAATTACTTGAACGGTACATATAATTATACTAAATACGAGTGTTCTAGTGCATACATCTTCAATTATAGTACGAAAAGATGTGATGCAACTCCAGTAGAACCAGTAACTAAGTGTGAGACTATATGGAGCACTTCTACTAGTTTAAACGGTTGGACAGCAACCGGAAACGTTAGATAAAGTTTCATTCGTGAAGCTTTTTCTTTTTGCATAAAATTATATAGTAGAAAGATTAGCTTATGAAAGAATTCCCACCTAACATAAATCCTGAGCTTTTTAGCCTATCGGCCGTTTTAGTTGGATTGATAATCGAAGACGACTACACAGCAGACGAATTAGAATCGATTGGCAACTGGCTTTTTCTAGTGGCTCAATTTGTATTAACAACAGCTGCTCAACAATCCCTTATAAATAGCCGTTATCAAAAAAATACTGGTAGTAAAATAAGAAGCCATGCTAATAATCATACTTTAATGAACGAGCCAAGTGCAAAAGTATCGGATTTAAATGACCTGAATAGACGAATCCAAGAATTAGAAAATAATTTAAAAAACTAAAAAAGAGATATTTCTATCTCGAAAACGAATTCAAATCTAACCGCAATTTATCTGCTACGGTGGCTATAAACTCTGAATTAGTAGGCTTTGCCCTATCGTAATCGACACTATGCCCGAAGAGTTCCTCCATATATTCGTAGTCTCCTCTATTCCAACTTACTTCTATAGCATGACGAATTGCACGTTCAACTCTCGAAGAAGTCGTCCTATACTTTCCTGCTACTTCGGGATAAAGTTCCTTAGTAATACCACCTATGATGTATGGATTGTGATATATGAGCATTATGCTCTCTCTTATATATTGATAACCCTTTATGTGTGAAGGTATTCCAAGAGAATGGAGCATTTTACTAATTTTTACTTCGAGCCTACCATTTGCCAAACTTTCTTTAGCTGTGAAAAAGGTCGAACTGACTATATTTTCCAAATCAACTGCTCCATATGGTTTTAATAAGACATAACTTATATTGTAAGCATCGACATTGTTAAATATCAAATTACTTTTAACACTAGAAGTCAAAATTATTTTAAATTTAGCTTCCATTTTATTAAATTCCTTTAGCAAAGTAAGCCCATCTTTACCTGGTAATAAAGTATCCATGATCACAAGATCGATAGAATCCTTGTTTTCTGTTGCAATGCGTAAGCCCTCTTCGCCATCATTTGCAACATGACTAACTTCGATTACTGCTGAACTACTAAAATACAACTTTAATTCGTCGATGAGACTTTTATCATCATCTATAAACAACGTGCGTATTCTATTATTCATAAGCATCTCCTTTTACTCTTACCACGCACATTTATTATATAATGTAATATGACAAAATACTAGGAAATGTTTTGTTGGTTCTTGTAAAGAAATGTAAAACCTTGTCGAATTATCCGGCAAGGTCATTAACTGCTCTCATAACTTGAGAATCTGTATAGATATTTTCTCTATCATAAAGTGTGCTATCGAACTCGACTTCTATATCTGGAAGCAATCCCTTGCCATCGATACATTCCCCAGTAGGAACTAACCACTTAGCAGTCGTATACTTGATTGCAGTTCCTGTCGATAGATTAGCTCTTTCTTGTACTAGTCCTTTTCCATATGTTTTATTACCGACTAACTTGGCACCATAAGAATATTTTAAAGCCCCGGCGAGTACCTCTGAAGCACTAGCAGAACTCTTGTTTACGACGACACTTATAGGATAAGTTCTCTTTTCATTTGTCTCATCTTTGGCGTCTTCCTTAGAGTTTTTACTTTCTAATGAATAAATGATTTTGCCCTTTTCTATGAAAATCTCAGCTATGTTCTTTGCCATTTGCAAATAACCACCAGAATTATCTCTTAAGTCGAATACCAAAGCATCGATGCCTTCTTTTTCTAGTTTAGCCAAATGGTCGCTTACTTGCACATCACAAGTGCTATTGAATACTTCCAATTTTATATACCCTATTCTTTTTCCATTTTGGTTAAATAAATGCGAACTAACTACAGGGTCATTTATACTAGCAGGACTCAAATTAAAAGTATGTTCTATTCCATTTCTAGATACGGTTAAAGTAAACGATTTAGATTTTTTAATCTTCTCGGCTATATCATCATTAGGTGTTACGTTTTCCCCATTCATTTTAGTTATTATATCTCCCTGTTTAATGCCGGCTCTAGAAGCAGGAGTATCATCGAATACTTCTTTTATTTTCAAATCCTCTTTATATATAGTGATTCCTATTCCATTGTATTTGCCGTTGAGCGAATTATCCAAATTCGTTGCCGAACCTTGATTTAAATATGTGGTATAAGGGTCTCCGGTGACGCTATACATTCCACTAATCGCCCCAGCAATCAACTCGTCTTTATTTAAAGTATCATAATAATTATCTATGAGATTGTTGTAAGCTCCAATAAACTCTTTCAATTGATTATCATCGTTTAATAGAGAAAAATTGATACCACCCAAGTGTTTATAAATAAGAGTAGCTCCCAAAAAACACATGATAAATGAACTTACAACCACTATAATCGAAACATCTAAAAAACTAAAGATTTTTTTGTTTTTCTTCATAGTTTCACGTCCTATAATTAATATATCACAAAATTTTTAAAAAATCACAAAAATGCCTTGTGTTTGACAAAAAAACAACACATAATCGTGTCATCTTTTCAATTCTTTCTTAATTTCTTCTAAATCTTCTAAGTATTTATCGACTTTTCCGCCTTTAATTTTAATTAGTGTAGGCTCTTTTAGGGCTAATTCGCTAGCATTTATTGGCTTCTTATTAGATTCTTCTTTGACATATGGTTTATTAGCTTCAAGCCCTAAATCCATGAAATAAATCTTTCCTTCTGGGTCGTTGAAAGTGTTCAAAACCGCTGCATAGATACTGGCTTTTGATGAGTCGGCATCGTATGCTAGAACATAATAATTTTCTTCCGGTCTATTAAATACATTACCGGCAAGCACCGTAGTATACGAAATTTCTTCATCCTTATGTTCAACTTCATTGTCGATTACGCCGTCTTTTATTAAGAGTTTAGTAGATATAAAATAAAGTCCAACTGCTACTACTGCAACTCCGACTAGTATATATATGAATTTCTTAATCGTATCGACATCTTCATTTATATCTTTAATTACTTCTACTTCTTTTGTTTTCTTTTCCATACAAAAACCACCTAAATTGATTATAACAAATCTAATAAGAAAAAGGAAGCCTAATTTGCATGTCGCATTGTATCGTAATCTATCTCTATTAATTTTTCTAGCATTTCGCCTTCTGACAAAACAATCGAAATTTTTAAATTATCAAAATAGATATTCGGATAGGTATATGAAGCGATTTCCTTATTATTGCTATCGACAAATTGTAATGTATAAATTGCCCCTATAGAATTAAATACCATACTGCTATCAGCTACTTTAGCATTTGAAAATATTTTTATAATATTATCTATTTCCTCTCTTTTTTCGATAATTTTATGTATTGAAACTTCCTTATTTTCCTTTAATCTTTTTACATTTATTTTTTCTGTATTAGATGATATCCTCTCTATTATTTCAAAAAAGATCGGAAGAGCGTCGTGTAGGGAAAGAGTGTAACTGTAGGTGTA
>CANDHX010000009.1 GCA_947384645.1 uncultured Mycoplasmatota bacterium
TACACCTACAGTTACACTCTTTCCCTACACGACGCTCTTCCGATCTGCTCATAATAAGCAGAAGTAATTTGTCTATCTAATTCTCTTTTTGAATAATTTTCCTTAATAGATAATTGTAAATAAAAATGTCTTTCTTCAATAGATTTAGAACCACTTAAAATTAATAAATTATTTGTCCAACTTAATTGCGTCACCAGAGGTGTCGCAATCTCATCATCTTTATATGTTTTATAAAATTGTACCATTCTTTCAATATTTCTTTTTGTAAAACCTTTTATGGATGGATAATTAGTTTTCATAAAATCTGCTGCTTTTGTAGTTATTTTGTCTCCATAACTACCATTTTCTATTAACTCATATAAAAATTTTCCAACATCTAAATAAAGTAAAATCATTTCTTCATTTACTTTTCTATAAGCATTATTTTTTCTTCTTTCAATCATATCAATAATTTGATTAAAATTTGCATCTAACATAAAATTGTTCACCATCCTTTAGTAAAATTAGATAAACTACTATAATAAAATTATAACTTAAACCTCAAATAATTACAATAAAATTACAGAAATAGTTAAATTTTTTATTACAACAGGATATGGGAATGCACCACGAAATAATAAAGGACTTATAATATAAGAAGTTCTATTGCATATAAGGGACACCAACAACCATTTTTGCACTTGCAAAAACAACTATTTTTCTATTATTTATAGTTGATATTTCTTGAGCATATTATTATTTGTCTTATTTTATAAGACTTTCATCTTCACTATTTTTCAACTATTTAGTTATTTTTCTATATTTTGGGTATATCCTTTATTCTGCCCCTCGCTTCTTTTGAAGTGTGAATTATTTTACAACAAATGCCTATGAAAGTCAAACTAAGATTTCAATAAATAGAATAAAATTACATCTAAAAAAATACAAAAAAAGAACGCCAATATTAAATAAAAAACCAGCTGTCCTAATGAATAAAATTTAAAAGTTTAATATTATTGTTTTTCAATAATTATACTCTTTACTTACTATATTTTTAAATAATTAGTTTTTTTTATTTTTCTTGAGTATATTTTTGAACGATATTCAAAGGTATATTAGTTAACTCGTGTATCCTATCAGAAGTTAAACCATTATTTGACATATTCTTAATTATTTCCTTTTTTTCTTGTTCAACACCTTGTTTAACGCCCTCACTATATCCTTGTTCTCTAGACGCTTCATGTACGAGAGCTTCTTTATCATAATAAAGATATTCATCTATGCTTGTATCTAATGTGGATAATTTCTCATTAACTTTAGCCATTATTTCATCTCCCTTATATAGTTTTTTTCTCGATTCTTCGTCTTCACACACGAATGCATATAGCAGATATTCTAAAGAATCCTTTTTCTCTTCTACCACTTTAGTATAACTCATTTCACTCAATAAATCCAGATTTATATCTACTATTTTTATCGAATCGTTTCTCACTATCTTATATGTTTCTTCCATCAATTTAGACACATATATAAAGCTTTCTTTTCCGAATTGATCATAATTATTTAAATTGATTTGGATAACTGGCAATATATCTTTATAACGGTTACTATACCCTGGTTTTATCTGTCTTAATATCAAATTACAAACATAACATATGTTTTTATATTCCACTTCTTTACTCATATTGTAGTTTATCTCTATGTTAAAGTAATTCTCATTATTAAAAGCGATGACATCCCCTTCTTGGTCCTTAGTGTCTTTAGTAAGTCCTATTCTTATTTCCGTTAGTACAAAATCGTTTTTCAATTCCCCTAAACTTATGCCCGCCGCTTTAGAAATTATAGCTAAAAGATAATCTCTACAATCTTTATCTCTTAAGAGTTTAGTGGCATACTTATCCCTTAAGACTTCTTCTCATCATTCATAATAATAGCATCTTTTGTCATAATACATACCTCCTTGTCGACTAAAGATACCCTTTTATTCTTTCTTTAAAATTTATATCCTCTACTTATTATTATACCAGGTAGATTTTATTTTTCTCATCAAAAGTCAAAAAACATTAAAAAACTATGAAAAATATTGGAATTCTCACAACCTTTAATTTTTTGCAAACATAAATGTCATCGTATGTTTCAAAATATTCCATTCCATTTTTTTTGTGTGTACACACATTTTTGTGTAAAGAAAAAGAAGCTTTATTTTGCTTCTACGATAAGCTTAATTGCCGTTTTTTCCTCTCCATCGATTGTAATATCGACGAAAGTTGGGATGCTTACTAAATTCTTTCCTAATGGAGCTACGAATCCTCTTGCAATACAAATAGATTTAATAGCTTGATTTAAGCTGCTAGCTCCAACTGTTTGAAGTTCGACGCTTCCATATTATATATTCATAAAATTTGTAGTAATTTAGTAAATCATCCATATCAATATTTCTACCTGCAGACAATAATATTTTTCCATAAATATTTCTATTTTTGTTAATCAACTAATTTTCTATTGTTTCTTTCATTAAAGTTACTAAGTAAAAAATTAGACGTATCTACTTGTTTTAAAACGATTATTAGTATATAATTTTTATAGAAACATTTAATAAGTTGGGTGGAGCCAATCTTCTAAATAGGAGGGAGGCGAGAAAATGAACAAGAAGGATTTTTTAATTCTATCTTTAGTAATAATTATCTTCCTTTTACTATTCTTACTATTAATAGTTTTAATATAAAAGAAATCCACCTAACTTTAGCACAGATTTAGGTGGAGACATAATTTATTAAGGCAACACCCAACATGCGATTATTGAATGTTCCTTTTTTATTTTACACAAGTTTCCTTGACATATTCATAATAGCATATTTTATAATTATTGTCAAAAAATTCATACTGACGTTTTTGTGTAATGAAAAAGAAGCTTTATTTTGCTTCTACGATAAGCTTAATTGCCGTTTTTTCCTCTCCATCGATTGTAATATCGACGAAAGCTGGGATGCACACTAAATTTTTTCCCGATGGAGCTACAAATCCTCTTGCAATACAAACTGATTTAATCGCTTGATTTAAACTCCCTGCTCCAACTGTTTGAAGTTCGACACTGCCATTACTTCTAAAAACATTAGCAATTGCCCCTGCTACCTTGTTAGGGTTAGATTTAGATGAAACCTTTAAAATTTCCATTATTATAAATCACTCTCCAATTTAATATATGAAAAGAAGATTATAAAAATGCTTATCTTTTATATATAAAATGCAATTCTTTTTTCTAATTCTCTTTGTTCACTTATAATTGAAGATAATTCTTCTTTACTTAAATATAACCCTAAATTAAAACGTTCATCTAGACCTAACTCATTAAACCTATTGCACTCTAATAATCCTCTTTCGTGATACAATTTTTTAAAGTAAAATGTCGTTGGAGCCAAAGTTTTATCATAAGAACTAAGCTGTCTTTTAAGCATTCTGTATCTTTCTAAAAGAACCAATTTAGAAGAGTCTACTGCATAAAAGCCGCTGAACAAAGGAAGCAAATCTATAATTGTTTCATGAGCTCTTTCATTAGCCAATCTCTCTTCAGGAGCATATTTGTAATATTTATTATATAGAATCTTTTCTCTTTCCAATAATATCTTTTTTACTATTTTTAATATTTGTTGAGATAAAAATTTTTCTTTTGCTATATCTTCATCTGAAAAGTTAATAACGTTACCGGTATGCACTAAATAAGCTAAATTTAAGACATCACCTTCTGCCCCTTTTATTCCCAAATCGAGATCCCTTATTTGTTCGATATGTGCAACTTCATGACTTAAAGCAAAAATTGCTGCTCGGTGGACTAATAATTTTCTTTCCAACGAACTCATTTTACACATTGGAAATCTATCGCTTTCACTTTTTAAATATTCTTCAAAACTATTTATATAAACTGTTAATCTCTTTTTAAAATAGTAAAGTATTGCCCTAGTTCTGCCATACTCAATAGAAATACCATCTCCAAGTATGTAATCATCTAATTTATAATAATAAACCATAATTGCAATAACATCTGTAATATATATTTCATCAATACTTCTATTTCTATACATATATCTTTTTATTAACTCATATATTTCTTCTAGCATATATATCAAATCCCCTGTATGAGATAATTTACTACTAATCTCCGATAAATGCAAGAAAAAATCCCTAAAATATATGTACAAAGAATTAAATGGTTGATAAATGTATAAACTTTATATATACTTTTGGTGAATGGAGATGAAAATCATGGAGGCAAGACTTCAAAAATGGGGAAATTCAGATGGAATAAGAATTCCAAGCAGCATTTTAAAATCATTAAATATTAAAACTAATGACATACTAACTATAGAGCAAATTGACGACAAAATAATTATAAGTATTCCAAAGAAAAAGAAAATATCTTTGGAAGAAAGATTTAATAATTTTCACGGTGAAAATTTATCCAAAGACTTTACTTGGGACAATCCTATCGGGAGAGAGATATGGTAAAGAAATATATTCCAAAACAAGGCGATGTCGTTTTTTTAGATTTTAACCCCACAAAAGGGCATGAGCAAGCAAGAGTTAGACCAGCAGTAATAATAAGCAATAATATATTTAATCAAAATACTAAAATGGTTATTTTATGTCCGATTTCTTCTAATAACAAAGAATTTCCAACACATTACATACTTGAAGATACTAAAAAAATACATGGTTCCGTTCTGTGTGAACATATTAGAAGTGTAGATTATGAAATTAAAAATTTAAAATTTGTCGAAAAATTAAGTGACAAAGATTTTTTAAGTGTGATTAATTTGTTAAATGCTTGTATTGAAGAATAAAACTACTATGACTATTTTTAAGTTATGTTTCAAGAAAATACCTCATTAATATAATGAGGATTTTGTATGAAAAAATAAGGTTTTATACTCTTATTTGGCTCCTGTTGATATCGTCCAACACTAGAAGCACTTTTTTTATTTAAATTAATAAGTCCTCATTCGGTTCTAAATGGATTTTCCATACTTCCTGTTCCTATTAACGTTTTAAAGTATTCTGCACTCAGATTGATAACTGGAGCTATCGCCCCTCTGCTAGTCAAATCATTGCCACTAATACCACCATATATCCCTAAAAAAAATCCTGCAGCACTATAATCATCGGCCATAAGAGGAGAAAGAGACCAACTCCATGTATTTCGATTATATAAATAATACATTGAATTTGTCGAAATATAATTTCCACTACCCGCTGCTACTATTTCATCTGCTGTTATAAGTCCTACAGGATACGTCAGTGCTCCGTTTCCTTTTTTTGTATCTCCCACTGTAAAAGCATCATTTTTTTGAGGACACTTAAATGTTGGATGTACGTTATTATAATTTATTGACTCTACACCCAATCTTGCATATCCTCCATATGCTGTATTGTTTGTTCCATATCCTAATCCCGTATCATCATTCCAGCCTGTCGCACTCTTTCCTGGTGTACTTCTATCGTTACAAAATACCGCATCTACTATAGAATTTCCAAATCCTTTATTCACTATATTAGTTTTGTACCACTCGTCTACTATTATCTTTATTGTTGCACTTTCTGTATTCGTTTGAGCTTGTTCTTTCGATGTACTTACATTTTCTCCAGCAGGTCCATACATCCAACCTACATATTTTGCATCGCCATTGTTTACACTGTATGCTGATGTCGTCGCATATCTATCAGCGTTATTTTCTCCATTTGCATGAGCACTCGTCCCATCATATATAATTCGTACACTTCCATTTCCATTGATTCTTATTATTCTCCAATAAAAGCCCGCAAATTTTACGTAGTTATTGGTTACTGCACCCCTATAAAAATATGAAGTTCCATAATCGTCTTCCATTGAATAGATTCCTTCATTTGTTGTTGCTGGTTCTGCAAAATTTGGTACTGTTTCTGTTACAGCTACAGGAATTACACCTAGTTTTGCAAGTACTTCACTTGCTGGAGAAGCTGCTTTTGCAAAATATAGGTTACATCTATCAGCTTTTGATGTTTGAACGCTCACCTTTTTTGTTGTACTATCTTGAGATAATACCCCACCGTTCAAGCAAGAACTTTTTTCAAGATTAAGTGAATAACCACTAGTCGGAAAGGCATTGCTGTCGCTGAGATTATAGTCTCCATTTTCGTCTTCGAGATAAATTGCTAGAAGGGCTTTTTGACTAGAAACTTCGTCGATATCTAGCTTTTTATCATCGCTTGAAATATAGATTAGACTACCAACTAATACAAAACTAATTATGATACCAATAAAAACAAATTTTCTTTTACTTTTTTTCATATTTCTAATACCTTCCTTTTCTTAATTCTCTTCAAAATATCCTATACAAGCAGTCTTTGCTTCCATACCAGTTATATTTAGTCTCTTATTAACTTCATCCCATGAAGCAGTTGCACCTGTATTACATTCAGCATTTTTAAATGTATATGTACTATCTGTTGGAAGAGAGTTCTCATAAGAAACAGAACCATCTTTCTTTTTAAGTGCAAAGTATACTTCAATGTCGCTCGTCATTTTTTTAAAATACACGTCACATGCCACTCTCGAACCGATATTGCTTATCTCCAAGTTCCATGCTTCACTATTCCAAGAAGCAGTTACATCATCATTGCAACTAGTTCTAAAATAGGAATAACCACTTTCTTTAGTTGGAAATTCTTGATTTATTACACCGTCTTTCATATTATCGTCTAATATAATCGAACGGACGATTATATCTTGGTCGAAGTGTCCTTCTGTAATGTTAGTTTCCAAAGTATTTTGCAAGTATCCTCCTTGTACTGTTAAATCGACTTCTCCATCAGTTGCTCCCTCATTCACGATTACAACACACATCTTTATGATGCTTCCCTTTGGTCCTATAATGCCAGCCATATTGTTCGCTAAATCGGCTGAATAATAGACCTTTATATTGGGATTATCTGTAATATACTGTAAAGCATATTTCGTTTCCATTGAATTGAGACTTTCTAAATTGAGGTCGATATAAAGAGTACTTCCACTAGAAACAGTTATTCTTCCCTCATTAAAATTTGATAAAGGAGAAGACAAATTATATTTAATTCTAGCAATTGCAATTGTCGCATTACCTATTTTATTAGTAATCGTAAAATAAGAATATGTGGCTCCCGTAAACATCAAAAAGGCAGCCAAAAAAGAAGTCACAACAAAGTATGAGGCTTGTGTCTTATCTAAATATTTTAGTTTTCTAAAAGACTTCTTGATACTAGTTGTAAGTTTCTTCATTCTCATATCTTTACCCTAGCCTTTACTATACTTAAGTATACCAAAAAAAAGAGAACATTACAAGTTCTCACAACGATTGTTTTCTCAAAATTGTTTTCTCTGCCACATCTCTTATCTTGCCTTCATTAAAAGGTTTTTGTATCATGTCGACTATCGGATAAGAGAAAGCTCTATCGATTGTCTCTTTATCGCTCGATCCTGTTATAATGCTGACTGGCACCTCTTCGAATAGATTAGTATTTTTAAAATGTTCTAGTACTTGGAACCCGTCTACTCCTGGCATATTTAAATCCAAAAATATACACATCAGTTGCTCATGAGGCATATTGTCGATTAAACTAATAGCTTCTTGCCCATCTTTGGCACTCAACATTTTATATTTGTGGTCGAATATTTTTTCTATAAAATTTCTTATGATATTGGAGTCATCTACCACTAAAATCGATTTAATCCCTAAATCAGTTGGAGTACTGCTTGCAAGCTTCGGAATATCGTGAGGCTCTTCTTCTACTAAGATACCCATATACCTTTTTAATACCTTTATCATCTTCTCAGCTTCTGATACCAAATTAGAGAAATTTTGGTCTACAAAAAATCTATCGTTTCTCTTACCAGCCAATTCGTGTTCATAAAACATATCGGCTAAAGCATCCATTCCAAAGTACCTGCAATCGCTTTTTAACGAATGGACGATTATAGCATAATTTGCCATATCCCTTGTATCCTTATACTTGCGAGCATTGGCTATCTTTCCATCTACTTCCTTTAAAAAGTCTTCTAACATCTGGTCATAAGTATTCATATCTCCAAATAGTTCTAAGCTCTTCTTTATATCTATACCGTTTGCAACTAGTAAATTTACATCTTTCATTTATCATCATTTCCTTTTCTAATTATTTTAAATATTTTCGCAATACTTTTCTCAGTTCTTCTCTATCGATAGGTTTAGCTAAATAATCGTCGAATCCTTCACTCAAGTACTTTTCTTTCATTCCGCTAATCGCATTTGCTGTAAGGGCTATAGTAGGAGTCTTATAATCTGCTAAATTCTCTTTTAATTCCTTTAGAGTTTCAATTCCCGTTTTACCTGGCATCATATCATCTAGTAGCACTAAATCGAACGAATTATCTAACACTATTTTTTCGATACCCTCTTCTCCACTTGCAGCAAGAGTTACATCGACTTCAAAAGGTTCTAAAACTTTCTCAGCAACTTTCAAATTCAATTTATTATCATCTATTACGAGTATCTTTTTGTGAGGATACTTTTGCACTTTCATTATAGGAAGTGTAACACTCATAGTAGAAGTAGGATTTTTGACTATTTTTTGGTCGATTGCTACTGTGAACTTCGAACCCTTACCATATTCACTTTGAACGACAATTTTACCGTTCATCATCTCGACTAATCTTTTAGTGATAGCTAAACCGAGTCCAGAACCTTCAATCGAAATATTCTTTTCTAAATCGAGTCTACCAAACTTTTGGAATAACTTGTCGACATCTTCTTTCTTAATTCCTATTCCAGAATCTTCTACTGAAATAATCAACCTGCATACGTCGCCTTGTATGACCGAATCGACTTTGAACTCAATAAATCCTTCGTTAGTATATTTAATCGAATTGGTTAACAAATTGACGCATATTTGCTTGATACGAGAAGAATCGCCATATAGATACTTTGGCATCGCCAAATCGAAATTAGTTCTAAACTCTAGTTGTTTACTACCCATCCTAGCTTTAGATAAAGCGACCAAATTGTCCAATACTTTATATATGTTATATTCGTTTTCTACAATTTCTATTTTATTTGCTTCTATTTTCGATATATCTAAAATTCCATTAACTATCTCAAGCAAGCTCTCAGAAGCATTTATAATATATTTTGCATCTTCTTTTGCTTTTTCATTTTGGACATCATCCAATAAACTGTTTGAAAAACCTACTATAGCATTAAGTGGAGTTCTAATTTCATGAGACATATTGGATAAAAATTCTGTCTTTGCTTTATTAGCTTTATCCGCTCTATCTTTAGCAAAGTTTAATTCATTAATGAGTTTCAAGTCCGGATTTTCAATCGAAAAATACATGAGTAAAAGTGTAAATGTTTCCATTGGCACGGCAAGCGTTAAAGCAGGATTCATCTTTTGAACAGCCGAGATTATAAATCCACTTATCACAAACCATAGAATAGGCGTATATTTTTTATGTCTTATATTGCGAATATTGACTGCTAAACAGAATATACATAATAATACACAAAGTGTCGTTAAAATGTATACGACATTAGGACTAGGCCCATATGAATAAACCGAATTCCCTTCGTGAAATATGTAGACTGGAAATGCACAAATGGCAAATTCGGCGATGACCCAAATAGCAAAAAATAACTTTTGAATAGCTAAGTAAAATTTTTCAAAAGACTCTTTATCTTTCTTATAACAAACTGTTACTACATATAAAGAGTATATACAAATATAGACATTAAAATAAGTTAAAAGCATCTTATTTATTAATATGCTCAAAGGACCATCTTTTGTAACATACGTTATGATCAAGTTACATGCCAGCTCCGATAATAATCCGATTACATTTGATACTAAAAGTATGGAGTATAAACTGTTTTCATGTGATTTTATATGTTGCTTACTTAAGAAAAGTATATTTAAAAAAACACTATAGAATAGACTTAGTAAAGTCATAGCTAAACTGCCAGTCATAACTTGTCACCATCCTAATACACTACAAGTATAGCATTTAATTGTTTTTTTAACAAGATGAACAAAAGAAAAATTGACAAGCAATTTTCCTCTCTTACCTCACTATAATAGTTTTCTGTTTCATAGACCCTGTATCCAGACTTCTCCACAGACTTAACATCCGGTCGTCGCAACCGTACTTTTATTACTTTTATATTTTCTTCTATACTAAGTTCTCTTCTACGTATTTGTTTATCCCTCTATACATTATGTTGATGCTCGCATTTAAATCTCTATCTATTTTAACCCCACATTCTGGACATTCATACTCTCTTTTATTTATATCTTTATACTCTCGATGTCTTGCTCCACACATATTACATATCTGACTCGATGGATAATATGTCTCTACTTGATAGAAGTGTTTACCTTTTAATTGACTCTTATATTCTAACTGTCTTATTATCTCAAAAAAACTGGCATCGAGTATGTTCTTTCGTAGAGTCTTTGTATTAGAGTTTTCGACCATGTCTTTAGTTTTTAGAGTTTCTGTCGTGATTATATCGTATGTATCTGTTATCATTTTGGTTATTTTATGTATATAGTACTTTCTAGCATTAGCTAGTTTGCTATAGAGTGTTGCCAGTTTATGCTTGATTTATAGTAGTTATTACTTCCCTTGTTCTTTCGTGAAAGTGCTCTTTGCATTCTAGCTATTCTTCTTTCATATTTTTTCAAATATCTATTGTTCTCGATGAGTATTCCATCTGACAAGGTTACTTGTGTCTTTACTCCGATATCTAATCCTACTATAAAGTTTGGGTTATCAGTTTTCTTTGGTATACTCACTTCGACTATTACTGAAACATAGTACTTACCGTTCTTTTCTCTCAAGATAGTTGCATTTATTATCCTACCTCTTATCTCTTTAGTAGTTCTGTATCCTCTCATATCTATCCATTTAAGTTTAGGTAACTTTATCCTATGTTTTACTAAGTCTAACTCTATGTTGCAATAGTTCTTATCTTTATATTGGTTATAAATAGCATTTGTAGTGTATGAATTTCTATCGTATTTGCTTTTGAATTTTGGATAACCAAAATCATTCTTAAAAAAACTTTGAAAGTTGTATCTAAGTGGTAAAGACTAGTCCTGATTAAACAACTATCAGTTTCTTTGAGAAAACAAATGATTGTAAATTTCAAGCTCTTCACTTGTAAAAAAAATTGCTCTATCAGAACAAAAATTTCACTTGGCTTATATTAGTTTTGATAATGTTATATAATTTGATTAGGAAATACTAACTGTTGAGTACTTGCCGACTTCTATTAAGGAGAGAGGCTTGATATTATGAAGAAAAAAGATTTATTAATCTCATTTCTGATACTTATTATCATTTTATTGATTTTCTCTTTAATGATTCTATCTATAAAAATAGTACTCAATTTACTTACGTATATTAAGTACTAAACCATTAACTGGGTAAGTACTCAACACGGAAAAGTTAAGTATTTCCCTTTTTTATTTTATACAAGCTTTCTTGACAAATTCATAATATCATATTTTTATTGTTTTGTCAAAATTCAGTTAAACCAAAAAGAATAGACCTATTCGTCTACTCTTTCCATTTTCATCGTTTTTCCACCTAAAGACTCTTTAGTATAGCCGAAACCAGATTTAAGCTTAGGTTCGCCTCTTAAGTTACAAACTACTTTATATGTTTTAATAATTCCCTCTTTTATGAGTTCATTAGGATTTCTCTTACCACAATGAATTAAAGGATAACTCTCTTCAAATGAACGTTGTCGATACAAAACTTTTTCGACGATTTCATTTGGAAACTTTTTAGCTAAACGCAATTCTG
This sequence comes from uncultured Mycoplasmatota bacterium, assembly GCA_947384645.1. Lineage (GTDB taxonomy): Bacteria > Bacillota_I > Bacilli_A > RF39 > UBA660 > RUG11867. The sequence continues at coordinate 11,831 of CANDHX010000009.1, forward strand.
CACTTTGCAATACATATCTTAAAGATTTCTTACAATCCGGTTGAAGTTCTATATGAGCAACATACATTCCTTCTACTTCAACTACTTCACAAGATAGTATATTTTTGGTATCTTTTGCGATTTCATCTTGAATTAAATATAGAGGCAAATCTGTTTCTACTTCAGGTACTCTACCCTTTAAGAATAGCTTTCCTTGCTCATCGTAATAAGAATACAATTTGAACGAACCAAAAGTTTTTCTATTTTCATCAAGAACGAAAAATTCGTGGTTTGCTTCGTCATTATCTCTATAGCTTATCATATTACAAGGAGAATTAGCTACTAGTACGCCTGTTTCATTTGGTCCACAATGTCTACCATTTTTATCTAAAATTGCCCAATCGACCATTCTATAAGTTTGATATCCTGTTTCGGTCTTTTTTCCCAATTTGTGAGGAATCTTATCCATGAGAGCTTTGAAAGGTAAAAAGAATATTCCTGAGTGTTCACAGTCTCCTCCAGCCATGCCGATAGGAAGTGTAAATAATCCCTTCGTGAATTTATGTCCTGCTTTAAATTTCTTAAATCCTTTATTAATAAACTTTTCTTCTCCTGCTGAAGTCGGCTCTCCGATTGAGAAAGCGGCGAGTAAGAATTTCAAATCGACGTTTTTAAATTCTGGCTTAGTCAAATAATCTTTAATAGCTTGTACCCAATAACTGCGAGTTTCCGCACACATATTAGGTTTGTTTATTTGTAGTGAAATCGGGAAGAAGTGAGGATCACGAATATACTCTAAAGCTACTTCTTGTTCTTGAGAGAAGCCGTCTGATATAGTAGATACTAAAGAAGTATTAGAATGAGTTGGAATTCCAGCATAAGCTCTAACTCCGACTAATCTAGTAGTATCTCCTCCAAAATAGTGAGCGAGACCCATGGCTATATATGTACTAACCCTATGTTTTATAGCTTTAGGTCTAGTCGAATTAGATGTACCACTCGAATAAGTGATGCTGAATAAATCCTCTAAGCTGCTCTTTTCTTCTACTTGCCCTACATAATGTCTTCCCATGTCTTTAAACTCTTTTACATCCAATATCATCGGCATATCGACATTTGCTCTATCGTTTATGTCGTTTTTAAATTGAGGTACTTTATTTACTCCGTCGTAATAGTCTTTTTCTAGTATAGAATAAGGGTTTACTCCATTTGGATATGAATCGGTTAGTGAATACATTACGACTTGGTCGATTTTTACATCTGGCATTATTCCTTTAATTTTAGCATACACGTCGTCTGTAGCAAACATGATATGGCTTCCCGTTTTATCGATTATTTTCTTTATATAGTCTTTATCGAAGTCACTTCCAAATATATTTACTCGAGCACCGATTAAACTAGCTGCGATTATAGTATAAATAGTCTCTGGACAAAGGCTTAAGCACATAGGTATCTCCATACCTTTTTTAATTCCCATGGCCTTCATAGATTTTGCATATCTAAAAGCTTCGTCGAACATTTCGCCATAAGTTATAGATTTACCTCTATAAAATAGAGCTGGCTTATCCAAATTACTTGCGTTTATATTCATCAAGTATCTAGCCCAACTACAATTGAATTCCTTTCTCATCTTGTCTAAGAACTCTTGTCTTTTTTCTTTCATAGTCATTTTTTTACTCATCGTTAATCCTCGTTTCTCTAAATTATTTATTAATTGGATTTGACATGAATGTCTTTGCATCATCTACAACTTCTTGTCTCAATCCATTATAAGGTTCACACCTATCGTCCAAACCTATATTTGAACACCTATCTACGTCTTTCTTTCCATAAGAATTGTAAAAAGGTTCTTGTGGTTCAAATGGAAATATAGGTCTTATATATATTTTTTCTTTTAATTCTTCTGGAAGTACTTTATCAATCCTTATTATCAATTCTTTGGTAATATCTCTTAAACTCTTATAACCCCACCAAAGAGGTTGAAATTTTAGATAAATTACTATAACTTCGTCATAATATTCATCCATCGTTTTGACTGTCATACAAGAAAGTATATATCTCGGGTCATCGTCTACAACATCATCTATTACTTTAAGAAAAAACTCTTCTCCATTAGAAAGAAGTATACTCTCATCTTTTTCACCTGAAAATTTATAATAATTTTTTAACTTTGAAATCTCATATGGATGTATTAAGCACTTCTTTCTTATGGTTTCATCAAAGAGTTTTCTAAATCCCTTACATGAATTGATTCCACATATGAGAGGAAATTTAAGACTCCAGCTGACACTATCTAAAAGATTAGAATCTTTTTTGGCTTTTAGCATGAAATGTTCCCAATATCCACTATTTGCAATAACGACGTCAGCACAACTATCTACTATGGCGTGCGTGAAAAAGTTTTTAGATAAAACTGGCTCACAGACGACTGTCGAACCCATATAAAGAGTCGTCAAGACATAATCGAAATAGGCAAATACGTGATTTGGTACATAACCCAGAATCTTTAACTTTCGAACATAATCGAATAAATCCTTATTAAATCCTTCGCATTTCTCATAGAAGTTAAAATCTCTTTTAGAGTGTACGACCGTTTCATAGCCATAAATCTCAGGTTCTTCGCTCATATAAGTCGTGAATAGAGGCGTATTGTCATCTACCTCTTTTTCAGGTATTATCGCATCCATTACATAACTTCTATGTTTCTTACTATCGACTTCCATATATTCGCTTATATATTCTTGACCTAATGCATCAAATTCGCTAGTCGGAAAAATTTCTAAAAATTTACTCTTTTCGAACACTTCAAACGGATTTAAATTTACTAGAGTTTCTCCACTTTTTCTAAGATCGCATAAATATTGTTCTCTAGAACCCACTTTAAGTGAACCGAAAGCAGAAAAAGTGACAATCCCCTTAATCCTCTCAGAGTCTTCGATTACCCTTGCAAAGTTTAATAAACGATCGGTACTTAAGAAGAGATACCCTCTTTTATTCTCGTCTATTAACTTTATTAAATATTCTTTTGAAAACTCTTTTTTAATCGGATGAAGATTACAACCCAACTTCAAAGAAGCCAAAAGTAATATTATTAGTTCTGGTAAATTGGATGACGAAACTAAAATCTCGTCTCCAGCTCTATACCCCAGCGTATATAAAGACATGGCAAATCTATTAGCCCTTAAGAAAAGTTCTCTATAACTGATTTTCCTTTTTTTATATAAAATTGCTATGCCAGAGTTATCTTTATTTAAACTCTTTATCTCGTCAAACATCGTTGTATTCATTTTAACACTCTTTCTAATGATTTATTCTAACTGTTTAAGCTTTTTTTGTCAACAAAATAGACCAAAAAAAAGTGCCTATATAGCACTTTCTTCATCTACTTTTGTTGCATCGTCATCGATTGGAAGCGATACTTGCTCGGCATCGACGACCTCTTTTTCGATATCTCCCATATTATAGTCTAAAAATTTTTCTTCTAAAACTTCACTTGGGTCATCGGATAAAAACTCTTTTTCGAGTTCGATATGGACATCGGTATACTCTCTAGCACCAGTACCAGCTGGTATCAATTTACCGATTATGACGTTCTCTTTAAGACCATGTAGATAATCTACTTTACCCTTAATAGATGCATCAGTAAGTACCCTTGTGGTCTCTTGGAATGATGCAGCGGATAAGAAC
>CANDHX010000010.1 GCA_947384645.1 uncultured Mycoplasmatota bacterium
CAAATTTCTCCTAGTGGTAAATCCCATGTTGCGGTTTTGCATTTTGGATAGTTGTTACAACCATAGAAAACTTTTCCTCTTTTTGTTGTTTTTTCTATGATTTTTCCTTGTTTGCAGATTGGGCAATCGATAATTTCTTTTGTTTCTTTTTCTTGTTTTTTAATATATTTACATTCTGGATAATTGCCACAAGCTTCAAATTCTCCATACTTTCCTTTTTTGATTACCATTGGGCTACCACAATTTGGGCAAACCTCTCCTGTTTCTTGTGGTGCTTTCTTTTCCATAGTCTTAAAGGCATCCTCGACTAGCGGTTCAAATTTATTCCAAAAATCGTTTAACAATTTGACATTGTCATATTTACTTTCAGCAACTCCGTCTAAATCGTTTTCCATTTGGGCAGTATATTTGACATTTATGATATCACTAAAACATTCTTGTAGTTTATCAGTAATTTCAAATCCTATTTCAGTAGGTATAAACTTTTTATCCTCGATTGAAACATAATTTCGCATCTTTAGGGTATCCATAGTTTTTGCATAGGTACTAGGTCTTCCGATTCCTAATGATTCCATTTCTTTAATTAGACTAGCTTCAGTATAACGAGGTGCAGGCTTTGTAAAGTGTTGTTCGCTAACTATATCGTTTGCAATAACTATTTTCGATTTATATGTAGATAAATCAGGCAAAACTACATCTTCGTTTTTAGTATAAGTACCATATACTTTTAGATAACCATCGAAAATTATTACTGAGCCTGTTGCTTTAAATGTATAGCCGTTGTTTTCTAAAACAATAGTTGTTCCATTTGCTTTGGCGTCTGCCATTAAAGAGGCAAGAGCTCTTGCATAAATAATGCTATAGACTTTGTATTCTTCCTCTGTTAAATATTTCTTCACGCTTTCGGGCGTTCTTTTTATGCTAGTCGGTCTAATGGCTTCGTGAGCATCTTGGACGTTTTCTTTCTTTTTGCTGACTTTTACGTTACCCACATATTCTTCTCCGTAGTTATTTCTTATGTAAGTCATCGTTTCATCGACAAAGATGTTAGATAATCTAGTAGAGTCTGTTCTCATATATGAGATAAGTCCGACCGTTTCATTACCTAAGTCTACTCCTTCATATAACTTTTGAGCAATTCTCATAGTTTTAGAAGAACCATAGTTTAACATGTTAATACACGATTGTTGAAGAGTCGAAGTTGTAAAAGGCATAACACCTTTTTTGTTCTTAATTTTGCTAGTGACAGATTCTATGTTGAAACATTTTGAAAGTGAATCTATGATTTTGTCGGCATCGACTTTTCCAGGAATCTTTACTTCTTTTCCCTGATATTTGTCAAGTTCTGCTTCGAAGTCTGGAAAAATTCCTTTAATCGTCCAGTACTCTTCTTCTTTGAAAGCCTCTATTTCTCGTTCTCTATCGACGATTAGTTTTAAAGCGACGGATTGAACACGACCTGCACTTTTTCCATCGGTTTTAGATTGCATAAGTTTACTGAGTCTAAAACCGATTATTCTATCGAGCATGCGTCTTGCTTCTTGAGATTTTACTAAATCCATATCTATATCACGAGGGTGTTCGAAAGCTTCTAGTAAAGCAGGTTTTGTTATTTCATTAAAGACGACTCTTTTATAGGAAGAGAGGTTTAATTCATCTTTTAAATGCCAACTTATCGCTTCCCCTTCTCTATCTGGGTCGCTTGCTAAATAGACTATTGCATCGTTCGAGGCTTTTTTTAATTCTTGTATCGTTTTCTTTTTATCTTTAAGTGGAATATAGTGAGGCTTGAAGTCGTTTTCTATATCGATTCCAAGACCGAATTTTCCCGTTGTGGCAAGGTCTCTTATGTGTCCTTTAGACGATAGTACTTCATAATCACTACCTAAATATTTACTGATAGTTTTCGTCTTGCTTGGCGATTCGACGATTACTACTTTTTTCATATGTTATTCCTCCTTAGTCGATTTTTCATCTTCTTTATTGTCGGTTTCTTTTTTTGAATCTTCATTTTCAGTAGTTGGCGTTTCTTGTTTTTTTTGGTCTTGTATTCTTTGATAATCCTCAAAATATTTGAATAAATAATTAAAATAATTTTTCTTTATGGCTAGACCACTGATGTTTCGCATATCGGTTATTTCTTTATTAATACGAATTATTTCATCATCACTTATGAGGCTTCCTCCTGCTTTAGGTATGAATTCGCCTTTAGCGGTATTATAAAAACCTGCGTCACTTTGCCAACTGTTATCTGGGAATACTACGTAGTCCATGTATTCACTAAAGACGTCGTTGCCGAAATATAGTCTTGGGTCGTATTCTATTCCAAATAGGTTTAAAAGAGTCGGCGTGTAGTCCATAGGGCTCGTGTATTTAGTGATTTCTTCTCCTTCTGTTGCACTATTATATATGATAAATGGAGTTCGATCAACTTCTTGGTTTGACTTAGTATCGTATGGAGCTAATGTTGCATAATCCTTGTCACTTAGTCCATATGGATAGTGGTCTCCAAATAACACTATGACTGTATCGTCTAAAATATTTTTTTCTTCTAGTTCTTTTAAGAGATATTCTAAAGCTAAATCGAGTTCTTTAACTTTGCTTAAATATCTTTTGATAGATGTGGAATATGTAGTATTTTTGAACATATCTAGATGTTTATTTCCCATTGTTGAAGAAAAGATATATGGAGTATGAGCTGAAACTGTTATTAAATAACTTGCAAATTTTTCTTGATTTATGAATACAGGGGTTGCTTTGTGCATCATTTCTAAATCGCTCGGCCATTCTTTATATTGAGGATCATATGACATATTTAAGTCCGTTATTCCATAATATCTATGAGCACCTAATTTGTATTCATAGGTACTTCTCGAATAGTATTGTTCGTTATAGTTATGGAAGGTTGCTGTCGAATATCCATTATTTTTTAACATATATAATAAGGCTTCTTTGTATTCATTATTTTTATATGTATTTACTGTACAAGTAGTCTCGATTGAATATAGGCTTACTTGACTAGTCATTTCCGATTCGCCAGTTGCACAGTTATTTCTCGGACTATAGTTATTGACGCCAGTGATACCTTCACTATATAGTTTGTAAAGTGTTGGAAAATATATTTTATATTCTTCGTGGAATACAGCTTCTCCGAGGCTTTCCATCATAATCATAATGAGGTTCTTATCTTTAAAAATGCCAGTATAGTCGTTTGTCGGAGTTATGGTTCTGTTTTTAAAATATGTATTAAGCGTCTTTAGGGTGGCATTTTCTTCAACTTTAGCTAGACTATCCCAAGCAGAATCGTCAATCTTGCGAGTTTTATCTATTTCTTCTGGTTTATTTTGGTTATTTTGTGTAGGCGTTATATTCGGATCTTCTTGAGGAGCTCCAGTAATCGTTCCCTTGACATCCAGTATAAAATAGACGCTCGTTCCAAAGTTTTTAATAGCCATGGCTGGATTTGAAGGATATTGAAATAATTTTTTGTTTTCTACAGTTTGAAATTTATTTTGCATGATTGGAATTTCTAAAGTAACGTAATATAGAAAACACAATAATACTAGGTATACAGCTAAACCCATATCTTCTATTACGCTTTTAAAGTCGACCTTTTTTTCGAAACCATCTCTCGTAATGTAACGTTCAAAGTAGAAGAAAATGCAAATCGCTATAAAGGGCAGATAAATGGTGTGTAGAATCGGTCTATAAGCGTGGATAAATTCTAAAATGTAACTCGTTATTTTAGTACCCTGCTCTGCGTTACCTAAAGATATGAATGCACCGAGGAAATTTATAAATCCCAGTTGAAGCCAAGCATAGAAGACCCAAAAAAAGTTAAAAATAGTTATTAGGGTTATTCTTAACTTATTAGGTAGATTAGTGGATATCAAGCTTATAATTAATGAAAGGATGCAAGAGCTCAAAAATATTCTCAAGATTGTCCAATCGAAAGCGAGATTTCCTAAAAGGGCTTTAGCGATTATTTCTATTGCAAAAAGATATATCACTTCTATAATATGAGTGGTCCAAAACTTATGGATACCTCTCATATTCAATAAATCGTTTTGTTTTTTAATTTTTAGTTTGCGCCGTTCGTATTTACTAAGACGCTCTTTTGAACTTTTTTTAGACTTTTTGTTTTGCACTTCTTCTTGTGCCTTTTCTTTTTTTACTTCTTTCATTTATTTCACTCCCATTTATTATACTCTTTATCGGTTCAAATGTTTTACGGTACCCGTCAATTATACCATATTTTAAAATAGCATCTATATGTGCTTTTGTGGGATATCCTTTGTGGTGTTCAAAACCGTATTCTGGATGAACTTTGGCTACTTCGTCTAACATTCTATCCCTTGTGACTTTTGCTATTACGCTAGCAGCTGCTATTGAAAGGCTTTTAGCATCACCCTTAATTATACTAGTAGAAGGAATTTTCAAGTCCAACTTCATAGCATCTATTAAAACGTGTTCCGGTTTTATGGATAGATTATCGATTGCTTCATACATGGCTAATTTTGTCGCTTCATAGATGTTTACTTCATCGATTACTTCAGGGCTCTTAACTCCTATCGAAATGGATATGGCATCTCTTTTTATTATTTCATAGAATATGTCCCTTTTTTTGGGGGACAATTTTTTCGAATCGGTTAGACCTGTTAACTCGTAATCGACGGGAAGTATGACGGCTGCTGTTACAACAGGACCGTATAGAGGCCCTCTTCCGACTTCATCTACTCCGGCTATTAGAGTTATACCTTTTTTATTGAGCTCATGTTCGTATTTAAGCAAATCTTCCATATTTTAACACCTGTCGAATGTGATACCTTTGACTTTCTCACTTTTAATGTCATTTATGATAAATAGACTTACTCTACTATAATCTATTTTTCCACCTTTTTCAAGAGTTCCTATGCGTTTTCCTATAATTTCATAATTATATTCGTAATCATCTGTCAACTCTTTTAAACCGTAACGTGTTTCTAATTTATCTTTATAATGTGCATCTAATTTGTTTAATATGTGTATGGCTATATCGTCTACATTTAATACTTCTACTCGAATAGCACTCATAGATGCCAAGTTTAAAGCCACTTCTTCGTTTTCAAATTTTGGCCATAGTATGCCAGGAGAATCTAGTAAGAGATTATTTCCAGCTTTTATCCACGTTAAGCTCTTTGTAAATCCCGGAGTATTTCCTACCCCAGCAACATTTTTATTAGCTAATTTGTTTATGAGGGTACTTTTCCCTACATTGGGAATTCCTATCACTAGTCCTTTTAAGGATTTAGGTTTCATTCCTTTTTCTTTTCTTTTTTCGTTTATCTTTTTTGATACTTCTTCTATCAGTTCTATTATTTTTTTAGTCGAAGAAGCATTCTTTAGGTCGACTAGACATACATTATAATCTTTTTTGGCATAGTATTCCATCCACTTTTCGGTTTCTTTTAAATCGCAGAGGTCTTTTTTTGTCATGACTAGTATATGAGGTTTATTTTTTATTATATCATCTATTCCGACTACTTTAGATGATAGAGGTATTCTTGCATCTACAAGTTCCAAGACAAAATCTATAAGAGGAGATATTTTTCTTATTTCTCTTTTGGTTTTCTCCATATGTCCTGGGTACCAGTTTATATTTGTCGAATTTTGTCGATTATTTTCCATAACTTTTTCACTTCCTTTGAATTTTTGTTTTGCTATATTCAATTGCATAATCCAATATTGTATCTATACCTTGCATGTAGTCTTCTTTTCTTTCTTCAATTAAAATATCTGGTTTATAAATAAATGGGGAAAGTAGTTCTTCTGTTGCTTCTCTTTGAAATTCTTCTTTAGAAGAAGCACTCCATCCTAAAAATGGATGAAAATAGCATTCTGAAGCCGAAAAATAATGTTCATCTATTTCAATCCAATTACTATTACCATAGCAATTTATCGGAGTACTTATCTCTTCGCCAATTGTAATTGCACCTAAATTAATTAAATCTCTTAATGCATATCTCCCTCCAGAAAAAACTCGATAATCAGTTAAACAAAGCAATTTTTTATCTCTATATTCTTCAATAAAATCCATTAATATTTTATTTAAAGAAGAATTACCACCTGTATTTCCTCTAATATCTATAATAATTGTATCTATACTAGACAAATCTTCTTTTTTTAAATTAGCAATAGCAAGTTCTATTTTATCTTTAAACCCTATTTGGACAGAACTATGATTATAAATCAAACAATTATCAATAAATCTATATGATGCATTTTCTCCATACCGATACTTGTTATAATCGAACAATTCTTCATTAGAATGATTTTTACTTTTGTAGAACATTCTAGTCGTTTCTTCACCATCTACTTTTTTTATTCCAAAAGTCAGTTCATCAGAATTTCTTAATGATGGAAGACCAAATAATATATGTCTATTAAATAAGGCTTTTTCTAATTCGTACTTCCTTTTACCAACTGTACCATAAGTGATAACTTCTTCTAGTTCACTTACGATTGTATCTATATCAATTCCATTGATAGATATTAGTCTACCGTTCTTTAAATCATTCGGATAATTAACAAGTATTTCATCATCAAATACCCTAAAGTTCATAGGCATTAAAGATACTGAATCATATTTGGTATGCGCATCTTCCGTGCCACTCAATCTCTTTATTATATAATCTATAAAATATTTAAAACTATATTCATCGTTAATATCCATAGAATTAGTTAAACTATCATATAGTTGTTCTAACTCACGTTCGCTGATTTCATGCCATGGATTAACGTGTACATTTTTATAATGTTCAATAAATCTATTATATATATTTTTGTACTTCACATCTATCATAATATAATTACCTTCCTATTATCTATACAAATTCTTCAAAACATTAGTTAGACAATCTTCTGCAGTTTTATCAGTATCTGAAAATCTTATTCTAACTAATTTCCCCTTCACTTTAAATATATATGGATTTTTTGTCTTTATAATAAAATCCAATATTCTTTCATTACTAGGCTTTCTTCTATCTATTTTTATATCTGTTATTTCATCCACATCTTCTAATTTTACATCATCAAGATTTACATTTCTGCATCTTTCTAATTTTTCTGCTAATTCTTTAATATTATATTGGTTCATAAAATCACACTCCAAACTAATTATATATTTAAATACAATTAATGTTAAATGTGCGTTTTTTTATTATGAATGATAATTTTTACTAATCTTTATTATTTTCTGAAGTTTCTAATAATTTTGTACTTTCAATAAATTTATCGAAGTCAGAAATATATAATTGGTCTTGTTTTTTCTTAAACTTATCATACTCTTTATATGCAAGTTCTTGTGCTACTTTATGAGATATTTTCCCTGCATCATGAAGTATATCTTGTCCATTAAATTGTAAAAATGCATCTAATTTTTCTACCCAATCTTGCATTGTCATTGCATTATGATTTTCTGCTTGTAATTCAGCATAATCTAAATACATAGTAACTATTCTATTTAAGTTTTTTAATTCCTTTTCTGTTAAATAATTTTTAGCAATATCAACATCATATTTATAAATAGGGCCATTTGGAGATCCAGTCCAATTCGTTAAACCCATATTATCTTTTTCTGAATCGACTCTATTATAAATAATCTCCGCAGCGGTATTACCAGTTACAGAGTAATGAAGTTTGTTCTGCACAGTTTTAAAAAAAGTTTTAGTGATTTCAGAATCTTTATCATAATCGATACTACAGGATGAATATATATCAGTTATCTTTTGATAGAATCTTCTTTCACTGGACCTGATATTTCTAATTCTTTCTAATGTTCTTTCAAAATAATCTTCTCCAAAAATATAATTTGGATTTTTTAATCTCTCATCATCCATAACAACACCAGTAATTAAATATTCTTTTAAAACTTTTGTTGCCCATATTCTAAACTGTGTTGCCTTTTTTGAATTAACACGATACCCTACTGCAATAATCATATCTAAATTATATATTTTGGATTTTCTCCCGCCTGTACTTTCGTCGGAAATTCCGACAGAAGTTCCTTCCTTAAGTTCACCACTATTTAATATATTATTAATATGTTCTGTTATTGTACTTCTTCCTACTCCAAATAGTTCAGCAATTAGGTTTTGTGTTAACCAAATATCATTATTAATTAATAATACATTTACTTTTATATCGTTATTATCATCACGATAAATTAAAAAATCATGAGTAGTTATTTGTAAATCATTTTTCATTTATATTCACCTCTTTCTTATGTTCTTAAATGTCGTAATCACCTTTCTAATTCTTATTATAAATAGTGCCAAAATTACTATATTTTTATAATTTTTTAGTGTTTTTAACCATTTTTTAATGAAAATATGCAAGATCCAAATCGGATAATTTCCTTTATTTATAAGGGTTTAAGAGTGTTCTTAATTAAATCGTAATCAACCAATTTATATTTGTCTGATTTTGTCGATTATTATTATTCACCTTATATCACTTCCTTGCATTACTTTTTTTATCATCTTCCACTGGAGAAAAAATATCACTATCCAACAAATCGGCTACAATAGATGGAATGTCACTTCCTTGTGATTTTAATACTTTTATTGTTTCTAAATATTTTTGATATTTCTCAAAATCTTCATGTTCAATGTTTGATTTTTGTCTTGTTTCTATCCAATAATCCAATCTTCATTAAATTCTTCCAATGGTATAGCATATTCTGGAATAGGAAACTCTTGATTTTCTACAATATAAAAACCAAAGCCTTTATATTTATTTAATAACTCAGGGGGAATATCAACACTTATAATCATACCTTCAGCACTATTATCATCAAAAAAATATTGTATAAAACTTTTGTATCTAAAGAAGTGTACATATTTTTTATCTTTATTATAATTAAATGTATTAAACAAATTAGACTGCAAATTTTTTAATACTAATTTTTGCGAATTTGTTTCTAAACAAGAATTAATATCATAACGGTACACTATCATACAATCACCATCTATCTATATAAATTTTCTAAAACTTTAGTTAGACAATCTTCTGCTGTTCTATCTGTATTTGAAAATCTAATTCTAACTAATTTTCCTTTCACTTTAAATATATACGGATTTTTAACTTTAGTCAAAAAATCTAATATTCTTTCTTCTTTAGATTTTCTTCTATCTATTTTTATAGAACTAATTTCATCTACATCTTCTAATTTTACATCATCGAGATTTTTATTTCTACAACGATCTAATTTTTCTGCTAATTCTTCAATATCATATTTTTTCATAAAATCACACTCCAATTTGATTATATAATTAATCATAATTATTGTTAAATGTGCAATTTTAGTTTTTTATTTACTCATTAATTGTACTTTCTATTTTTGATCGCTCATCAAAATATTGATAATTAAGTGCATTTTCTTTAGATATCGCAGATTTATTTGTCTCCTTTTCATATAAATCTCTTGTACCTTTTGCAACGCTTCCACCTCTTTTAGCAACTTTCAAATTTTCTGTTAGTCCTTGTGGGTGTTCTTGTCTTGCAATATCTCGTGTTGCAATCTCTCCTATATTTGTAAGTGCCACTTCTATATCAGTCATATTATCACGAAGGGATTCTTTTCTTAAACCTTTATAGGATTTATACTCGCTTGCTTTCATTCCAGACCCTCCTTTATAGATTTCATTTGTTAGCATTGCATATTCCATCGGTTTGGTTATTCCTCCTTCTTTCCAAACATCTGTAAGTTTAAATCTATCTACAATTCCTGTAAGTCTAGCTTTAATCCATTCATCAGAATAACCTGTATTACGATAATAATTTACTGCTCTATTTATAGCAATTTCAGGATCAAAAACTTCATCAATTCTTTCACTACCTAAACTAGCTAGCCATAATTTAAATGGCTCAGCTTTAGGCGAAGGAACTGATTCAATTAATCTTAAAATTCCTTTTGTATCTAATGTATCTGTAGAATAACTTTTCCCATCTTTTCTAGATTTCATTTTCAGTTGTACACATTTTGTGGACAACTCACTTTGTTCTTCTTCTTTCATTCTTTTCTTTAACATATTCCAATAATTTCTTGGATTGTTACTATCAGTCAAAGCAGATATTACATCTACAACTGAAAAATAATATTCTTCTTTTTCACTATCCCATATACTTCTAATTTCACTACCTTCAAATAGATTTGATATTGTTTCTAGTTTATTATTCAAATTTAACACCTTCTTTCTTGTTCTAATTAATGGGGTTTAAATGTCGTAATCACCTTTCTAATTCCCATCATAAATGTCATTAAAATCGCTATGTTTTTATAAGATTTTACTAATTTTGCTGCTTTTTTAATAAATATATGCAAGATGTAAAATTCAAAAAAGCCTTTATTTATAAGAGTTTGCTAATGTGTTTAAATAAATCGTAATCAATTCGTTTATATTTGTCGTATTTTGTCGATTATTTTCCATTACTTTCACTTCCTTAATTCTTTAGATTTTAATTCGTAGTATTGAGAAAAATCCTTATAAGTTATTCTACTACATCATAAGGAACTAACTCTTTATAACATTTATATTGATATGACTTTTCATCTTTAATTTTTGCTAAAGTTCCTTTAAAATCCTTTTCTATCATTTTACTTACCACCCTCCACTTCTAATTAGTAATAATATATATCTTCTATCTTTTCCCAATCATTATTAAGAATAATACCATTTACTAATTTAGCACTAAATAATTCTTCAATGCTATTATAATAAAATTCATTTGTTTTGCCTACTTGCTGAAAAGATATTTTATCTTTTAAAGGAATAATCATATATTCATTACCATTTATTTTAATACATAATTCTGGTTCAACACCACTTTTTGAATATTCTTTTAATTTTTGCTTTGCAAATTGAATATCATATTCATATAGCCTATCTTTGTCCATTTAAGATTCTCCTTTAAAATCTAATTTATAATATATGTAAAAGTTCAATTAAAGTAAAGGTTTTGCTTGTAGATTTTCATAAATTTCGATGTCCCAGTTGATTAAAATTTATGTACTTTATTATTCATTAATTTCATTCATTGTTTTTATTTTACTTCTTTAATTAACTCATCTCTTATTTTCATCTATATTTTTCTTAAATTATTTTCACCACAGTTATTATTATCTAATCCCCAATCTGTATCTTCATCAGTACAATATTCAGAAATGATATAGTTTTCAGTAGCTAACAATTTTTTTCTTAACAATTGGATTTTGCTATGCTTTTAATTTTAACACTAACTTTTGAGACATTTCATTCTTCATGTTCTTTATTATCTCCAATAATTTTATTTTTTAAGCATTATTTAGCATTCTAAATTGACACTTTGCAATTCGTTTAAAATTTTAAATCGTCCAGCATTCTTTTCAAAATAATTTCAATCATCATAAGTATATACTATTGAATTACCTTTTGCATCTTCATAATTTATATATACTTTAACTTTGAGATAATTTATTTCAATATCAAAAAATCCTCTTTTATTCATATAGGTGATGTTATCATCTGACTTATTAAATTCTAGAAAAAAACATATGGTATTATCATTTACTTTTTCTACATAGCAGCTAGAAGGCCATATTAAGGCAGGTTCATTATTTTCGGACAAACAATATTCGTTTGAAATCGATGTTTTTTTCTCTCCAACTTTTATTCTATTTATGTCTTTCCAGTTATAATGCAAATTTATACTTAAGCAATATTTACAAGATTTGTCAGTAATCAATAAGTTATCTCTATTTAATTCGATTTTACTAATCCCAATATCATTACCATTTAAAATCAGTTTGTTTATTTTATTTTTCATTGTTTTCCTCTAATTTTTGCAAGCTAGCAATATATTTTTCAATTTTTTTTGTATCTAGTTTTAATTCTTCTACAAAATTCGGCTTAAATTGGTCTAGATATTCTATTATTAAGTCGGCATATTTATCGATGTTTGGGTCATGAATTACATTTTTTAGATATTTGTCAATTCCTTTTTGGGTATTTACTCTTTTTACATAGTAACTTAATAGATTAGATGGCCCTACTTTTTCTTTGGCGGCTAGGACTATCGAATACAATAGTTCTCTTGATACATGGTATCTCGGTTTAAAGCTACTAGATACTTTAGAAAACATTATTATACAACAACCGATGAAGAGTTTGTCTGTTCCATTTTGGGGAAGAGTTCTATTCGTAAATTCTATTAAGCTATTTAAATTATTATTTTCATAATCGTCATATAATTCGATTAAAATACGATTTATCATAACATCACTTCTCTTTGTATATACAATCTTTTATTATTTTTCTAACTTCTAAAATTCTTTTTTCTAAGAACCAGGGATGATCTTTTAGCCATTTTTTATTTAATGGTGAGGGATGAGGTAACACTATAGTGAGTTTATCATTCCAAATATTATTTTTAAATACTAATTCGTCAAAGCTATCATTAGGAAAAAACACCTTAGCTGCTTTGGCACCGATTATAATGTATATTTCATTGTCTAGTATTTTTAATTCTTTTTCTATCCATTTTTTAAAACAGCATTTTGGAGGTTGTCTATCAAAACCATTTTTATCTTTCCCAGGATAACAATGAGCTAGTGCTCCTATAAAAAAATTATCTTTATTATAAAAATCTTCTTCCGAGATTTCATACCAATCGTGTTTTAAAGTTTTTCCACTCATGTCTGTAAATGGCTTACCACTTTTATGAACATTTGCCGATGGTGCTTGACTTATTTGGACTATTTTTGAATTTTGCTTTCCATAAAAAATAGGATTAGGTTCAAAACCGAAATCTTCTTGGCAATATCTGCATTTTTATATTGTGCTTTTTAATTCTTCAAACATAACAAATACCTACTCTTCATTAGAAATGACTTTCATGTGAATTCCTAAAACTCCATATTTTTTTTGCTCTTCTTTCGAATAATATTTTTCCATGTCTATATAATTTTTTTCTTCATCTTCTTCATATCCTAATGATATTTTATCGAAGTCTTTGTATAATTCTTCAAAATTTTCGTATTTATATAAATTTATTATTTCGACAAGTAAAGTTTCAAACGAGTTTCTATTCGTAAATTCTATTGTATCTCCCACATTTAAGAGTCTTCGTTTTTCATCGTTTAATCGCAGTTCGATAGTCTTACTACCACTTTTAATTTTATTAAAAGGACTATCGTTTAAATTCATTTTATGTTCCATAGCATCTCCTTATTTATAATCGTAATTCCAAATACCCAATTGTCCGTTTAAAATAATAGGGTTTATTTTTTCTATGTTTTCTAGTTTGAATCCGTAGCCTTTCCATTCTTTATCTTTTGCAATACCTAAATATACTAGTGGATTTTTTTGATACATCTTTTTTGCAAATTCTTCGTCGACATATATGCAATCTGTTAAGGTTGCCTTGGCAATGATTTTTCCTTTTGGGTATTCTAAATTCAGGGGTTTAAAGCGTTCTAGAGCCTCCTTGTCGACAGTTTTTCCTACATGTATTAGAATATCTCCTCTATATTTAGTAGACCATGTTCTAAATTCGTATTCTTTATAACATTCAGTTATTAATGTCGCCCACGACTGTTTAATTGTTATTACCTTTACTTTTTTAAAACCCTTCCCATTGCTTTTTTTCTTTTATAAATAAGTCATCATACATTTCTAGTTGCTTTATATTGATATATTTATTGTTTAGAGCATAACTTAAAGACATAGTTAAATAAGTACTAGTAAAGTGAATATTCATATTTCCACGTTCTTTGCAATCCAAATAATATTTATATTTTTCATCTTCGTATATAAAAATTTTATCTTTTTGACATTTTTGGGTACTAGTAGATAGATTATAAAATATAAAATCTGTTTCTTCTTCAATTATTTTTTTAAAATCTTTATGTCCAGATGGTGAAGAGTAATAACCACAACCTTTACTTAGGCTATCTGGTATAAGTCTTCCATCACTCCATATGAGCACTGTGTCTATTATATTTTCTTTATCATCATACATATCAAAACTGATGCTCGTCCCATCGCATAAAAAGTTATCTCCATACATTTTAGCATTTTCTATTATGTTTAATATTTCATAAATTGTTTCTTCTTTATCGATAGTGCCCCTCATTTCATCGGCAATTTTAATATTTATTTTTTTAGTCTTTTTAAGCTGTTCTATAGTTTTTGAAGGCATAGATTTTCCTTCTTCTAAACTCTTTTTTTGGTTACATTTATTAAAGATTTCTTTAAAATCTACATCATTGTTTTTATTGTGAATAAAGATATATGCATTGTTGCCAAAAAAATATTTTTGATAAATTTCAAATTTATTAGAGAAATATTTATTAAAACTTTCTAGTACTTCTGATTCTTGAGGGTCTTCCATTTCAAAAATTATATACACCTCGTTTTTATTAGCTATAAAACCTTTATAAAAATTTATTTTATCTTTTTTATTAGTGATATCTTCAAGAGGGAGAATATCTAAACTACTTTTTTCAGTAACGATATATCCACTTAATTCATTTTCTAGACAAGAGTAAAGTTCTTCTGTATCTCGTTCTTGATGGATTTCTTGGTCAGATTTTTTGCTTTCTTTTGAACTACATCCTGTAAGCCCCAAAAACACTATAATACAAAACATTATGGCAATTATTTTTTTCTTCATTATTAAACTCCTTCTATATAGAATTGAAAGTTCATCGATGGCTATATCTATTTTATTATATTTTCACACTTTCTGATAGTAAATATTGAATAAATTCTATAGGCCTCCGTAATTATTCAGTATTTATGAAAATCATATAGTATAGTGGATATTAAATTTAATGTCTTAAAAATAATTTAAGGAGGATAAAAATGAATCCAAATGGATATATTATCGATTTTACTATACCAGCTGGACCTACAGGACCTACTGGAGCAACTGGAGCAACTGGACCTCAGGGACTACAAGGTATTCCTGGAGTAACGGGACCAACTGGACCAACAGGGTCTACTGGAGCGACTGGTGCCACTGGACCTCAGGGACTACAAGGTATTCCTGGAGTAACGGGACCAACTGGACCAA
>CANDHX010000011.1 GCA_947384645.1 uncultured Mycoplasmatota bacterium
GAAGTGGTAAAGAAGCAGCTGATACCTATTCAGCAAGAGCAGGTCATAGTGAGCATCAATCCGGATATGCGTTTGATTTAAATAGTGTAAACGATTCTTTCGCTAACACCGAAGAGGGCAAGTGGGTCGCAAATAACTGCTATCGTTATGGATTTATTATAAGATATCCAAAAGGAAAAGAAGACGAAACCGGTTATAAATACGAATCCTGGCACCTTCGTTATGTAGGAATAGACTTAGCCACTAAACTTTATAATGCCGGCGACTGGATAACATTAGAAGATTACTTTGGCATTACAAGTGCTTATCAAATACCATAAAATTTCTAAACTGTATTGATTTTATCATCAGTACAGTTTTATTATCTATGGTCAAACATTATTAAATATGTTATTATTTTCTATAGAAAAGGATTTGAAAAAATGGATAAAGAACATTACGGAATAATAGTTTTAGCATTAATTTTCATATTTGCTGGAATAGGTGGATACTATATCACTAAAGCTTTCAAGAATCATAAAGAACCTTCTATCGAAATCGAATCTTCTAAAAAAACTCAGTTAGAAAAACTCGAAACAGTTTTAAAATCGATTGACGACTTTAAAGAGTCCACTATAGAAATCGATATAGAAAACAACTCCATAATGATAGACGATACATATGAAGTTAAAATAAAAAACAACTCTTATGTCATGAATGTCAAAGACTCTAATCATGAAAAAACTTACTGTCAAATAGTCGATGCTATAGAACAAAGCAAGGGACAAACGGCGGGGAAAACGAAAGATACTTGCGAAAATGCCTTAAAAGGAATAATCGGTTTATCGGCTCTTACTGTCGATATATACGAGACGAGTAAAACCATAAATCAAAGTATCGATGAAAAAATTTCCTTATACGATATATCTAACTCTCACAAGGAAAAAGATTTAATCAAAGATGATGAGATAAATTACAACATAACAATAGACAATTACATTTTATCTTCGATGTCATTAACTTACGACGAAGTTAATAAAACACACAACATTAGGGGAAATATTTATAACCCCCAAAAGATAAAATCTCAAAAGTTTATATTTAAAATATACGACAAAGACAAAACACCGATATCCCAAAAAGAATATACATACGAAAACGATACGAAAAAATACAAGGGATTGTTTATAGATATCGAAGTAGAAAATAATAATGCGAAATATTACTCCATTGAGAAGGTGAAAAAATGATTAACATAGTTCTATTCGAACCAGAAATACCGGGCAACACAGGAAACATCATGAGAACTTGTGTAGCTACGCATTCAAAACTTCATTTAATAAAGCCTCTAGGATTTAGCCTTGACGAAAAATACATAAGAAGAAGTGGCGTAAACTACATAGACAAATGCGATTATAAAGTATATGAAAACATTCGTGAATTTTTTGATAAGAACCAAAATGGAGAATACTTTTTTCTAACGAGATACGGGCATATTCCTCACACCAGTTTTGATTATAGTGATACAAGTAAAAACATTTATTTTATCTTTGGTAAAGAATCTACTGGTATACCACGAGAGATATTAAAACCTTATATCGATAGATGTATGCGTATTCCGATGTCAGACGATGTAAGAGCTTTAAATCTTTCTAATTCAGTTGCCGTCATGGTATACGAGGCACTAAGGCAACAACATTATCCGAACCTCTTTAAAGAAGAGCCCCATAAAAGCAAAGATTTCATAATGGACGGCATAGAAAATGCAAATGAGAATCCTATTGATTAAAGGATTTTTTTCTTGACTTAAATACAAACGCTTGCTAGAATATTTACCTATTAAGGGTGATAAAATGAATAGCGCATACGACATTAAAAACGGTGTACTCTATGTAGAAACCGATAAAGAAAAAAGAACAGAAAGAACTGACGCAATTCCTTCTATTCTAGAGTTAGAAAACAAATTAGAAATAATTGAAAGTGAATTAAAAGATAAAAGAAAAAGACTTAAAAGATTGGGATATGCCAAAAAACCCAATAAATGGAAAAAACTGATTTTTTGGACAATATTTACAATGCTCATAATAACGATAGTTCCTTCACTTAGTGTCTATTTTCTAGAAAACGGTGCCAATCCGCTTTGTGATACACCACTTGGCATTATGAGTATGACTAAATTCGTAAGAATAGTCTCTAGTATGGTTTTAATTCCTTTTTATACAGTACTACAAACGGTTTCTTATTTTAAAGAAAAACAAAAAAATTCAAAAAGGGAAGGACTCGAGGCAGAGATAAACTTCCTAGAAAGAGAATATCATCAAGAAAAAAAGAAACTTGAATCACTTAAAAAAAGACATGCCAATCCTAAACTCAAAGATACTAAACGAAAAAGTCTTATCAACACTGCCGTAAATTACAAATTAGATTTAACAAATAGAGCAGAATTGATAAATAAACTTCATCTTTATAGAGATTATTTGATGAAAAAATACAAACAAGGAAGAGTAAAAGATGCCCTAAAAAGAAAAGGTTTCACAGCGAAAGAAACAAAGGAAAGTATTAATTATATCAAACACAATTTTTACTTAAAACCTCGTAGTAAGTCACATTAAAAGCAACATACAAAAGTATGCTGCTTTTTAACTATTCTTTACAATTGCAAGAACATTCTTCTCCACATTCGCATGGGTCGCAATTGCAATTTTCGCATTTACATTTATCATTATCCACATCGACTAAACTGATTGCTGAAGTAGGACATCCTTCCATAGCAGCAATCGCATCTTTGTCGCCGTCCTCGACAAATTCTTTTTTAGGACTAGATGTATTGTCTGATGCATATGTAAAAACATTTGGTGCTATACTCATACAAGCACCACAACAAATACAAGCACTATCGTCGACTATAACTTTTTTCATATTCATTTCCTCCAAAATAATTATAAATTAAATTTCATTTTTAAGCAAGATTGTATTTGATTATTAACACAAATATGATAAAATGAAAATGGTGAAGTATATGAGTTCAAGAATGGATAAATATAAAGATGAAGAAAGAGTAACCGAAAGCAGGACCGCTCGTAATCAAAAAATGTATGGCGAATTAAACGAAAAAGACTTCGAAGATATAAACCTTACAAGTAACATTTCTGTTATAGAAACCGATACTGAAAATTTAGATATCGACACTTTAAAAGAGATACTAAATCAAAAATATAAGAAAGAATCGAAAAAAATTCAAAGACCTAAAGAAAAACCAATTAAAGAAAAAGATATCGATGAGGAACACGAAGACACAAAAGAATACGACCTCAAAAAAGTCATCGAAACAGCTCACAAAAATAAGACGTCCGATTATGATGAAGAACGTTTTAAAAAGATAAGAGAAACCCAATACGATATACTAAACAGTTTAAATATAAACAATGAGAGCGAAGAAAAAGAACCTTTAGAAGAAGATAAAAAAGCTAAAGAAGAGAATTTGACAGTCGAAGAAGCTAATTTGATAAATTTGATTAAAACGGTTAATGCAAACGCTTCTAAAAAGAAAAAATCTACTTCGATAGAAGACGATTTACTGAGCGACTTGAAAGGCGACGAAAGCAAAACGGAAGTCTTAGACCCAATTCCTATAGAAGAGGCTGAACCCGATAAAAAGCCGACCTTAGTAGAAGAACTAGAAAAAACCAAGCAACTATCCAAAAAGGAAATAGACGACGAAATCGAAAAATTGACGACAAAATTAGACGACGTCATCGAAGCAGTTAAAGAAGAAACCGAAAAAGAAGAATTAGAAAAAACAGAAAAGCAGTTATCCAAAACGGAAGAACTCTCTAATTCATTCTATACCGGTAAATTCCAAATAAACAAAAACGATATGGATGATTTTAAAGATTTAGAAAACGAACTTTCGGGTGGCAGCATTTTCGTAAAAATACTTATCATCTTATTAGTGCTAATCATAATAGCTGTTGCCGTCTACTTTTTAAACAAATACTTAAATTTAGGACTATTTTAAAGTCCTTTTTTTCATATAATTTAATAGATGAAAAGAATAAAACTCAAAAATTCTAAATTAAAAAAGCGATACAAAATAGTACTATTCATAGTTCTATCACTTTTACTTGCGTTCTATATTTCTTATATCTTAATTAAATCTGTATCTAGTAACATTTACGAATATACTAAAGCTAAAGTGAGAAAAGAAAACATTTCTATTATTAAAGAAGCATTCTATAATACGGACTATTCTTCTTTAGATGTCGATAACTTAATAGACATAATTAAAAACTCTAAAGAAGAAATTCTCGAAGTCAATTTTCACTTGGACTCCTGCTCCAAAATATTAATGCAAATAACTCAATATATAAATAAAAAAGTAGGCGATTTAAATTTCACCGGCTATAGACTAGATATCCCAGTTGGATATGCCACATCTTCTCCTCTTTTAGTAAATATCGGACCCAAAATTCCTGTCAAAGTTGAAATAGCCGACGTCGCTTTGGGTAACGTACGAACGACGGCTAAACCGTTTGGAATAAACAATGCCTTAATCGAAGTCTATCTCGATATATATCTCAAGACCTCTATAATATATCCCCAAGAAGTTATATATGACGATACGGAGTACTCTTCCTTAGTTTCATCGAAAATCATTACGGGCAATGTACCCAGTTTCTATAACGGAACTCTTACTTCAAAAAGTGACACTATTAATCTTCCATTCAAAGAATAAATGTGATATAATCATTTATGATAGGAGAGTGTCCTTATGAACAATAGAGTTTTTGTAAATGAATTTATAGAACTTGGATTAAAGTCTTTTTTCCAAAAAGACAGTAACAATCCTTTAGAACGTCATATAGTCGAATGTCTTTGCGACGTATACGGAACTGACTGTATAAAAAGTATATATGATACACATGACGAAGGCTCTTTTACATCCACTCTGTTTAAATATGGACTATCGAGAACTAACTACGATAACTTTTTAAGGGACACTATAAAATACGAAAAATTTAGAAAGGAAAACGCCAAAGACCCAGCTTTAAAATCCGATATAGCAAGCAAAATCGAAGTACACTTAATAATAATGTTCCTGCATAAATGCCTTCTTATCGAACCGACTCTAGAAGAAATTGGACACTTCGAGAATAACTTGCTCAATAACTTTGAAATAATAAAATTGCATTTCAATACTTCGATTAATCCGAATAGAACCAGAGATATCTGGAACAAGAAAAAACGCATGCTCGAAGACAATGTCGAGCTGGTAGAAATTAAACCAGATTACTTAGATGAATTCACTTACGCAAAATTCGGAACTAGTTTAAAAGACGTCAAACAGATGGACTATCGCATGGTCGAAGAATTGAATTGCTATATAAAATCTAAGATGCAACTAGATGTCACTAAAGAACCAGAGAAATCGAAACTCGATTTAAAGTCGTTAAAAAGAAACACCGTACTATCGACAGGAAACGGTTTTGTCGATGCTCTATTTATTGCAGCTATAATGGCAACTGAAGTGTCGATAGGATTGATATATTTATTTTTACATATGAAATAACATTAGGGGGATACGATGATCAAAATAAATGATATAGAATATGAAATAGTTGAAAACGAAAGAGACGCACTCGATATAGATTTATTAAAAGAAAAAGTGACCGACTACTTTGTAGAATACGACTACATAGTGGGAGACTGGGCATACGGTAAATTGAGGTTAAAAGGTTTTAACGAAAAGAGCAATAAAGACTACAAGCCGATAAACGATATGTCCAAAATGAAACAGTATATCGAAGACTATTGTGCATACGGTTGCAAATATTTCATCATAAAAAGAATTAAACTTGATTAAGACATAATTTTGTGTTAAAATTCTTTATAGAATAAGAGGGATTGCTATGAATGATAAAATTAGTATAACAAATGTAGACGGAGCCAAAGTTAATGGTGATTTAATATGCTTTATAGAAACATTGAGCACCGGTAAAAGACACGTCTATTATACTTTAAATGAAACAGTTGGGGCTGGACCAAATAGTACAGTCAAAATTTATGTGAGTAAAATTAAACAAAACAATCCCGCTCTAGATACGCCTATTACAGAAGGGGATTGGGATGTATTAAAAGGTTACATGAGCGATGCTCTAAAAGGCGTAACCAATCCCGATGTTAAATATATCAGCCCAAGCGAACTAGGGGAACCGGTAAGCATAAGCGATAGAGCAATAGCAATGCCTACGAGTTATGATTATATAAATAAGCAAAGAGGAATTTACGCTCAAAGCATTGCGACCGCACCTAGTACTCCTTTAGAGGCGACACCAAGTGCTCCTATAGAGCCTGCTCCTAGTGAACAAAAGCCAGTAGAACAACCTGCTACTCCCGAAGCACCAAAAGAAGCTCTTACAACTGTCCCTACTCCGAGTGAAGCTCCAGCAACTGCTGTAACACCAGAGGCTCCTCAAGAACCAACACCGGTTTTAGGAGCACAACAAGAGTCTATAGCACCAGTAGAACCTGTTCCATTGACTAATCCTATAGAACAGCCAGCCACTCCTACTATAGAAGAGCCTCCAGTACCAACGACTGAGCCTACACCTGTTACTCCAGTAGAACCAGCTGTAGAAGCACCAACGGCTAATCAAACAAATGAAGTTGGTAATAAATTAGAGCCTATAGATATCGCATCTATTGAAAATAAATACCAAGAAATGATTGCATCAATAAATGCATTAAAAGATAAAGAAATCGAAGCAGCTAAAAGATATAATGCTACTATCGAACTGAGCACTATGCACAACGAACAACATGCTAACTACATTCAAAACGAACAGATAAAAGAAGCAGTACCTTCAGTAGGAAATGATCCACAAGCAAATGTGTTCGATAATTCTATTGCACAGCAACCTGTGGCACAAGAACCAACTCCTGTAACACCAACTGCACCAAATCTAGCCTCAGCTCCAGCACCTCAAATAGCAGAACCTACACCTGTTATACCGGAATCACTTGAGACAAACTGGTTCGATATGCCTGCATCTTAAATTTAAAACTAAAACGACTTTTAAAAGCCGTTTTTAATTTTCTTTATCAATCGAATTCTACCGTTTTTATAACTCCTTTAACGACATCGAAATCGTAATATTTGATATTGAACCTCAATCCAAAAATGTCATCTTCAAAAGAACAAAGTGCAACATAGAAATCGTTATTCCTATATAAAAGCCACTCTTCCTCATCCACTAGTATCCTATAAAAATCATCTCCTCTATTTACAAAATTGCTCAAAGAAGAAAGGACATAATTATCCATTTGTATTTTCGCTTTCGAAGTGAGAACGTTGTGCTCATCTCTATATTCGTTTTGATAATAATTAAACATATCGAGAGTACAATTAATGCCATATTTATAAGCCAATCTGTCCAAGTCAAAAATCCAACTGGAAAATCTTTCGTATATATGGGTAGGTAAAAAATCTGGAGCTCTAGTTGCAAATAATATTAACTCGTCGTTTTTGTAGTATCTTTCCTCATCTATATATGAGTCTACCGTATCGTAATCTATCGAAACATCAAAAGCCATTTTACCTAAGCGATATTTACGAGTAGCTTCTTCTTTCTCTAAAGAGATTGTCTTCATCATGTCTAACTTCTCTTTGTATAAGCTAAATTCATCAAAACTATAGACCTTTAAAAGCACCCATTTCCAACATATAAAAAGGGTTACAACAAAAGTTATCATAAAAACTATCAAAAATTTAAACCTCCGAGAATGCATCTTCCACATTTTATCTCTTTATCGATTGTCTTAATCATATTTTTATCCCTCAATAGCTCATCTAAAGAAACCATACTTATCGCTTATCATGACTAAAGTCTCTATATCGGGATAACACTTGTCGTTTTCCCAATTCGAAACGGTCTGTCTTGTTACCAAAAGTCGAGTTGCCAACTCCTCTTGGGTCAAATCATGTTGCTTCCTTATCTCTTTTATTTTTAAAGATATCTTCATATTTTAATTCCCTTCTAAAACGATTGTACTTTAAATCTATAAATTCGTCTATCAAATCTCTTTTACATAATAAAAATTGGCGAACATCATATGATTAAATGTGATAACAAATGAAAAATACGATACAATTTTACTATGGCATCTATGCAGAAGATATAGTGAAAATAAAAGACGGTCTATATAGCTTTTACATAGACTACGACAAATACTTTTTTGCCCTCATCAATAGACCCTTAAAAGACATCGAAGAGATTTACGAACTAACTTTAAACCGCCCAAATTATCATCGAATAATACCTAATAAATTTTCTTCCATTACAACTTTAGATAACGGCAAACACTATGTATTGATAAAAATGATGGGCCCAGAAAACATCGAAATTGATATAATAGATTTGATTAAAAACATGACTCCACTAAAAAGAGAAAATTCAGAACTCAATAGGACAAATTGGGGAGAACTTTGGGAAAATAAAGTAGATTACTTAGAATATCAAATAAGCGAATTGTCTACTACTCATCGCATAATTCGCTCTAGTTTTAGTTACTATGTGGGCTTAGCAGAAAACGCTATAACCTATTTCAATATGTTAAATCCTAAAGAAACAAATACAGTATTCGCTCATAAAAGATTAAAATATCCTCTTATGACAAAAGACCTCTATAATCCGCTCTACCTAGTCTTGGACTATAAAGTAAGAGATATTGCCTCATACTTTAAAGCTAAATTCTTTAACGAAGACAATCCCATAAAAGAAGTGAGCATATTAGCTGACAAAAACGTTCTATCATCCCTTGAATACAATCTACTATTCTGCCGTCTTTTATATCCTTCATACTATTTTGACAAATTAGAAAGAATATTCGAACACGACGAAGAAGACGATATATTGATTAAATATATAGATAAAGTTAGAGATTACGAAAAATTTTTGTGTGATGTATTCGATATATTCAAAAAAAAATCGTCTATGATTAAAATAGACTGGTTGAATAATAAATCATAGAGGAGTATTTACAATCCTCTCTACTTCGGGTACTTTTTCCTTGATTGCCTCGAGTAACCCCAACTCCAAAGTATCATCTTGACTCATGCACATAGCACAAGCACCTAACATCTTGACATAAACACATTTTTCGTTTTCGTCGTATTCTATAAATTCGACATCTCCTCCTTCCATATTCAAAAAAAGTCTTAAATCGTCTAATACCTTCTTAATTTCTTCTACCTTATCCATTATAATCATCTGCTTTCATAGTTATAAGTATAAATAGATTTTGTAATATTGTCAAACATGTGGAAACTCGTATTAAACTGTGTTATAATGTCCTTAAGGTGATACTAAAATGAAAAAAGATACGTTTACAAAATACATACTTTTAATAACCTATACAATGGGATTAGCTCTCATCATGTTTAACATTAAGGACATATTTTTAGTAATAGGAAAAATACTTAAAATTTTATCTCCTCTTTGGATTGGTATAGCACTCGCTTTTACTCTAAATGTACCCATGACGATTATAGAAAAAGAACTCTTCGGCAAAACGAGTAAACCCATAAGAGCTGTATCGGTCGTCATGTCTATAATGATAGTTGTCTTGCTTTTCACAGTCCTCTTTGTTTGGGTAATACCGGATTTCATAGATAGCGCTACATATCTTCTTGGACAAATTCCGATATTGTTGGACAGTTTAAATAACATGCTATTAGAAACGTTTAAAAATACCGAATTATCCGAATATTTAGTCAATTTTACAGGTTCGAATGAACTTACTGGCATATTTGGCGAAGTATTCAAATCGCTTATCAACAACTTCTCAAACGTCTTATCTAATCTAGCCACATTAGTAGTAAATTTAGTCACAGGTATAATTATTGCAGTATACTTCCTCTTAGAAAAAGAACACATTTTAGAAGTGATTAAAAACCTAGCAGAAAAAGTACTAGACAGCAAGATATTAAAAAAAGCCAGCGAAGTCTACGAACTATCTAATAAATCATTTCACGATTTTATAACTTACCAATGTTTAGAATGTGTAATTTTAGGAACGATTATGTTTATATCTTTCGTAATATTCAGATTTCCATATGCCTTAACGATAGCTTTCCTAACTACGATAACGGCAATCATTCCTATACTAGGGGCGACGATTGCTTGTGTAATAGGAGCGATTTTAATAGGAACAGTAAGCATAAAACAGGCGATAATTTTTATAATCGTCTTCCAAGTTATCCAACAAATCGAAAACAACGTAATATATCCAAAAGTTGTTGGGGCTCACATCGGCTTACCTCCAGTCATAACTATAATAGCTTTAATAGTAGGTGGTGGATTAGCTGGATTTATGGGTATGTTGATATGCTTACCTATAACAGCCATTCTTTATTCGCTCTTTTGGACTAAGATAAACGAAAAAGCTCAAAAAAAAGATACTAAAACCAAATTAAAAGAGGCTTAGAGCCTCCTTTTTAGATAAGAGGTCAAAATGAATACAAAAGATTTTTTTGAAAAAATAGAGAAAACGTTTAACATAGACGAAAAAGATTTAGCTAATCTTTTAGACATCGATTTAAAGAATTATCAAAAATATAAAAATGGAACTCTAGATACCGTCATTGAAAAAAAGCTTTTTGCAGTATTCTCGCTCGATAAATATCCGGATAATTTTAAAGACATGCCCAAGTCTCTTACTATAGATATATCGAATAAAAAATTCAAAAATCCTCTAAGCATATATACAGAATTATTGAGAGTATTCAAAAAAAAGGACGACGTCTATATTCTAACTAAGTTCAAAGTTAAAAATAAAATATCATCATTTTTCGATTTGTTTATAAATAATGAAAAAGAGTCTGTCTTGAAAGAGATGAACAACTACAACCCTTCATTCTTGATAGAATGCAAAGAAAATAGAATAATAGTAACGATTAGTAAAGATAGATTGAATGTCGACATAATAAACACCTATAAGGACACTTTCGTTCACGGCGGTTACCGCTATAAAAAAGCTAACAAAATCGAAATAAAATAATCTATTGATAGCCTCAAATATTTTACCTTCCCGATAAATCCCATACTGCTTGCCTTTTTACCAATTTTAGGCTATTATATACTAAATTTTTAGGAAGGACTATAACTGTGAAGAAAAATAGACAAGTAGTATATGTTTTTATCTTACTCTTAATTTTACTCTCGGAACTGGCACTTATTAGATTATTCGATTATAAAGAAAAACAAAAGCCCCAAGAGAGTTTTAACAGTATAGAAAAACCTTTAAAGAACGAAAAAATAGACTCCCAAACAATAGAAGAAAACTTTCCTAAAGAAAAGGATTATATATCTTCCCATCTATATAAAATATTGGAAAAGTACCCAGACTTAAAAAATGCAATTCTTGCTGCGAGTACTAACCTTACTTTCGAAAAACAAATGGTGCCACAAGGAATAACTTTAACCGAAGAACACATTATTATCACAGCATACGATTTTAAAAAAAGGGGAAATTCAAAATGCTATATCTATACGATGGACGGAAAAATGGTAAACGTTGTATCTCTCGACACTAAATCACATGTGGGAAGTATTGCCTATGACAAAAAAAACGATTTTGTTTTCATTCCTGGCGATAATGGCACAGTCTTAGTCTATAAAAAGGACGATTTACTATATAATAATTTTGCCAACTCGACATTTTACTTCGACTTAAGTGAAAAGTTCAAAATATACGATAACAAATATACAAACGTCGTAGACTATTTGACTATAGATGAAGACGATTTATACGTCGGAAATTTTCTCAATAACGAAAATGGTTTAGTTCAAAAATACAAAATCGTCGGAGAAAACAATCGACTTAAATTAATTTTATCAAAAGAATTTACTGTACCCCAAAAAGTTCAAGGGATTTCATTTTATAAAGAAGGCGATACAAAATATATGATTTTAAGCATATCTTTCGGTCGCAAAAACGATTCATATTTGGAAATATATAATTATAGGGACGACATAATAGATTATACGACTGAAAAGAAAATAAATTTAACGATGCCACCAATGCTCGAACAAAATACGATTTATAATGACAGACTATATATCATCTTCGAATCGAACGCCAATAAATACAAAAACAGCAAAAATAAAGTAGACTGCATATGCATATTAGACATCAAAAAAATACTATCGAGTTCGAATAAAATATAAAATTATTAAAATTCTATTTTTAAACCTCGCTGAATAAATATAATTAGGTGAGACTATGTTTAAAAACAAGATCAATACTCGAGTTAGACTCGTGTTTTTAGTAGTATCCTTAGTATTTCTTTTGGTCATATTCAAAGTTTTTTATATAGAAGTTATAGAATACGATAAACTCTCCAATCTAGCATCAAACCTATGGAGCCGAAACCTGCCTATAAAAGCCGATAGGGGAAACATATATGACCGCAATGGACTAGTAATTGCAACCAACATAACGACGACTAGTCTTGTGTTCATACCTAATCAGATAATAGATAAAGAAGCAGTTGCCAAAGACATAAGCGAAATCTTAAATGTCGACTATGAAGACATTTTAGCTCATGCTTCCAAAAAAACTTCAATAGAAAGAGTTCATCCAGAGGGAAGACAACTATCATATGAAATAGCTGAAAAAATAAATGCTTTAAACTACGACGGCGTTTATCTCGTTAAAGAGTCTAAAAGACATTATCCATATGGAAACGTCTTGAGCCACACACTTGGATACGTGGGTATCGATAACCAAGGACTCAGTGGACTCGAACTGAACTACGACAAATATTTGACTGGAGTCGACGGAGCAATTAAATACTATTCGGACGGTAAAGGACATCGCTTAGACTTAGAAGAAGTATATATGGCACCCCAAAGCGGAATGAATTTAAACTTGACAATCGATTTGAACTTGCAGTTAGCAGCCGAAAAAGAACTCGATAACGTAATAGATATGTACGATCCAGAAGATGCCATAATTTTGGCAATGTCGCCGAAGACTGGAGAAATATTGGCACTAGCTAATCGCCCGGATTTCGATCCCAACAACTATCAAGAATATTCGACTGAAACTATCAATAGAAATCTTGCTATCTGGAAAACATACGAGCCTGGTTCGACTTTCAAGATAATGACACTTGCTGCCTCGCTTGAAGAAAAAGAAGTAAATCTATTTGAAGATACGTTTTATGATTCTGGCTCAGTAAAAGTAGAAAATGCTCGAATTAAATGCTGGAAAAGTGGAGGTCATGGAGCACAGACATTTTTAAACGTCGTCGAAAATTCATGTAACCCCGGCTTCGTATTACTAGGACAAAAGCTCGGGACAGAAAGACTTTACAAATATGTAAACAAATTTGGATTTGGTACAAAAACAGGAATAGATTTAAATGGCGAAGGAACAGGAATACTATTTTCACTAGACAAAATGGGACCAGTAGAAACCGCAACTACAGCTTTTGGACAAGGAATAAGTGTGACTCCGATCCAACAAGTACGAGGAGTAAGCGCTGCAGTAAACGGAGGAGAACTTCTAAAACCTTTCATCGTAAAAACGGTTAGTGAACCCGAGACCAACTCTCCCATAGTAGAAAATAAAAAAACAGTTTTAGCAAATGTCATCAGTAAAGAGACGAGCGACATGGTTAGATATGCTCTAGAAAGCGTCGTTGCCAATGGTTCGGGAAGAAACGCCTATATAGAAAACTATCGAGTAGGAGGAAAAACGGGAACAGCTCAAAAGGTCGAAAATGGGGTATACTTACACGGCAATTACATAGTTTCCTTCATAGGATTTATGCCAGCAAACGCCCCAGAAATAGTCGTCTATGTAGCTATCAATAATCCAAAAGGCATTACCCAATACGGTGGCACAGTATCAGCACCCATAGCTAAAAACGTCCTAACGTCTGCAATCGAGATATTCGATATAAAACCGGATTTAGAAGGAATGGAAAAAGAGTATCGTTGGTATGAAGACTCTTATGTAAAATTACCAGATGTAATAGGCATGTCCAAAAAAGATGCTATAAAATTGTTGAAAGACTTCAAAGTCGAATACTCTGGCACAGGCGAAATCGTATTATATATGAGTCCAGACCCCGGCTACTATGTAAAAAAAGGCGGAACTATCAAATTGATGCTCAAGGATTGATTCGTCGATTTTCAAAACTCGTCCATGTAAAATAACGTAAAAACTGTTTCAATTGCATAAGATTTAATATATAATAATTATAAGAACGGATGAGGTGCAAAAATGTTAATATTAGCCAAGACTACTCTGGCAATTATGTTAGGGTTTGTAATTTCAGTCATAACAGGATTTATTGCTATACCTATTTTAAAAAAGATCAATTTTAGACAAAAAATCAACAGTTTAATAAACAAAAGACATATGAAAAAACAAGGTACTCCAACCCTTGGAGGTGTAATATTCATACTGCCGACTATAATAGCACTTATAATGTTATATATCAAAAAAAGTATAACCATATCGCACAATTTAGTCATACTCATATTCGTATTTTTGAGCTATGGTGCCATAGGATTTATCGATGATTATTTAAAAATAAAAAGAAAAGACTCTATTAGTGGAAGTGAAGGATTAAAGTCGTGGCAAAAATTTATACTTCAAGTATTGATTGCTATCATTTTCTTCTTCATATACCGCAGTTACGGT
>CANDHX010000012.1 GCA_947384645.1 uncultured Mycoplasmatota bacterium
GACTAGATTTATATACTAAAATGGTCAATGAAGAAATCGACCGCTTAGAGGGTAAAGAAATTGACGAAGATCGAGAAGAACATCAAACCGTGCTAAATACGAATAGTTATATAGACGATAACTACGTAAAAGATGAAAACATCAAAATAGAGATACATAAATTGATAAATTCAATCAAAAGTAAAACGGATTTTAAAAATGTCAAAGCAGAACTCGAGGACAGATTTGGAAAAATCGACGAAAAACTAGAAGAATACATGTTAGAACGTTTAACTGAAGAGCTCATGAATAATCTTGGAATAAAAAATATCATTCAGCTGCAAAATAAAATAACGATTGTGCTAAGCGAAGAGATATCGAATAAAATAAATGGAGAAAAACTGTTCTTAGAAAGCTATAACATAAATCCAAAATTTGAAATCAGTTATAAAAATAGAGAAATTAGAATTAGTCTAAGAACATCAAATCTGAGTAAAAGCTATATTTACTACATCTACGAACTTTTAGATACTATAAAATCGCAAATAAATTAGAGTATAATTATCATAATTGTTACTAAAATAATAATGGTTGGTGATTTATTTTGACAGAAAATAGTAACATTAGAAGAATAGATGAATTGGGAAGAATAGTAATACCAAAAGATATCCGCAAAAAGCTTCATATAAAGGATAGTGAGCCTTTAGAAATATTTATAGATGACGGGGAAATTAGAATAAAAAAATATTCCAGTCTACCAGATGTACTAGAATATTTAGAATTTTTAATAGATACTGCATCGAGAATAACAAAAAATAAATATATCGTCACTAACAGGGAAAAAATAATAGTCTCCAATGAATTAAAATATAAAGATGCCAAATTAGAAAAAAGATTAGAAGATATGGTTTTAAACTGTACAGAAATTAAGGATGAGCTATTAGAATATACGATAAATGAAGAAAAATTAAAGGCATATATTAATGCTATTCCCATAATAGTCGATGCCGATAGAATAGGACTATTGATAGAATATAATGGTTCTTCTGGACAAAATGATTACAATATGACGAAATTTCTTAAAACTTTGATAGAAAAACAGTTAAACAATTATTGAATTAAAAAAAAAAGTATGATATTATTTAACCAATGAGCGAGGAAAAAAAGAGTAGAATAAAGCGTTTTTTCAAAGAGAGTTATCAGATGCTGAAAGATAATAAAAGACATTATTCGAACATGGTTTTGGAGCTCAAACGTATAGCCTGCGTTAAAGGATAAAGTGCATGAGTAAAGTCGTGAATTAAGGTGGTACCACGGAACAAATCCGTCCTTAAATTCTCGACTTTTTTATTTAGAAAGAAGGAAGAAAAATGGAAAAAAAATTTTATATTACTACACCGATTTATTACCCATCAGCTAATTTTCATATAGGACATTGTTATAGTACTATCATAGCAGATTCGATAGCTCGCTATAAAAGATTGGATGGATACGATACTTTCTTTTTAACGGGAAGTGATGAACATGGTCAAAAAATAGAAAAAAAAGCTTTGGAAGCTGGAGTAACTCCACAAGAATACGTAGACAAAATAGTCGAAAATGCGAAAGACCTTTGGGACAAACTCGCAATAACTCACGACCGTTTTATCCGAACTACCGATAAAGACCACGTAGAAATCGTCCAAAAGATTTTTAAAAAACTTTATGATCAAAAAGACATATATAAAGGAGAGTATAAAGGGTTATATTGTACTCCATGTGAATCGTTTTGGACTGAAACTCAAGCTAAAGATAACGTATGCCCAGATTGTGGAAAAGAGTTACACGAAGTTAGTGAAGAAGCTTATTTCCTTAAATTATCAAAATATCAGCAAAGACTAGAGGAATATATCAAAAGTCATCCACATTTTATCAAACCAGAATCACGCCAAAATGAGATGATTAATAATTTTATCAAACCGGGTCTTGAAGATTTATGCGTATCTAGAACTAGTATAAAATGGGGAATACCTGTATCGTTTGATGAAGAGCACGTAATCTATGTTTGGCTCGATGCCTTGAGTAACTACATCACTGCCTTAGGTTATTTGACAGAAAACGACGAGCTATTTAAAAAATACTGGCCGGCAGACGTTCAAATCGTCGGTAAAGAAATAGTTCGGTTTCATACGATAATCTGGCCTATTATCTTAATGGCTTTAGACCTTCCTTTACCTAAGACTGTATTCGGACACGGCTGGCTTATTATAGACGGCAATAAAATATCCAAAAGTTTAGGCAATTATAAAGACCCGAGAGATTATATAGATAAATACGGAGTGGATGCTATACGATATTTCGTTCTAAGAGAAATTCCGTTTGGAAATGACGGAAACTTCTCAGAAGAAGCACTAATTTCCCGTACGAATGCCGACCTTGCAAATACTTGGGGGAATTTAGTAAATAGGACTATAGGAATGGTCAATAAATACTTCGACGGAAAAATCGAAAACAAAAAGGTCGAAGAACCTCTCGATAAAGAATTATTAAGCTTGATAAACGATTTAAAAGCTAAGACAGATGAAAAAATAGAGTCATTAGAGATTTCTAAAGCGCTTGAAGCAATATTTGATGTCCTAAGAGCGAGCAATAAGTACATCGACGATACAGCCCCTTGGATACTTGCTAAAGATGACACCAAAAAAGATAGGTTAGAAACCGTTTTATACAATTTATTAGAATCGATAAGAATAACGGCTACTATTCTAGAAGCATTTATGCCGACGAGTTCTAAAAACGTTTTAAGTCAAATTGGCAAGACCGACTCAGATTTTAAATGCTTAGAAGTAAATGCAAATAGTTCATTTGAAGTAACTTCTACTCCGTCTCAACTATTTACTAGAATTGAAAAAAAGATATAGAATAAAATATATCTTTTTTATTTCCCGGGAAATATTTCTATTTACAATTTCAAAAAATATATTTATACTTCTACTTAAGAAAGAAATGATTTTAATGTTTACAGATACGCACTGTCATTTATCTAAAGAGGACTACCCGAATGTCGAAACTATCATTAAAAATGCCCAACTTCTAGGCATAAACAAAATGATTGCAAACGGCTCAGATATGGAAAGTAATCTAGAAACAATAGAGCTCTCTAAAAAGTACTCTAATGTTTTTCCTGCACTAGGTTTTCATCCGGATAGCCTAACAGATTTAAAAAAAGAAGATATAAAAATAATCGAGAAAAATAAAGACCTAATAGTAGCCATAGGAGAAATTGGATTAGATTATCATTACGAAGGGTATAATTCAAAAGCTCAAATTGAACTTTTTGAAACACAATTGAAACTAGCAGAAAAATATAATTTACCAGTAATAGTTCACTCCCGAGATGCTACTCAAGACACTATAGATACTTTAAAAATATATCCAAAAATAAAAGGTTCGATTCATTGCTTCACAGGAAGTCTTGAAACTGCAAACATATATATAAAAATGGGATACAAGCTCGGTTTTGGGGGAGTAACTACTTTTAAAAACGCCAAAATCAAAGAAGTCATTAAAAAAATTCCATATGATGCAATTCTTCTTGAGACGGACAGTCCCTACTTAAGTCCAGAACCGGTTAGGGGGACCAAAAATGAACCAGCTAATATCTCTTTTATTGCCGAATTTATTGCGAGAGAACTCGATTTAGATATCGAAGAATTAAGCAAAATTACTGAAAAAAATGTCCATGACCTTTTTGACATTTAATTCTAACTATGTTAAACTATAAATTACAAGGAGTAATAAGCATGAAAAAAATCAAAGCAATATATAAAATCATCTGTATATTCACTCTAATAGGCGTAATTCTATGTTTTCAAAATAGTGGGATTACAAACATTTATAAAACGACTAACAACAATCCTAATAAAAATGTCAATCTAAATGCTATGGCAAAGGTAATAGCAAATTTTCAGGCTGCCGATATCAATACAGTATTAGATACATACTATGGAACTTTAACAGGATACGTTGCTGACTGCCCATTATGTTCAGGAAAACTCGGCTGCACGGGACAAAACGTTTTAGATAGAACTACCGAATACGAAGACGCACAATATGGAAAAGTAAGAATAGTTGCCTCGTCTTCTAATTTGCCATGCGGTTCGATAGTAAGATTTTTAAATAACACGGTTTCAGAGACTGGAGTTATTACAGCAATAGTACTCGATAGAGGAGTAACGGGAACATCTCTCGATTTACTAGTCGAATCGACAGATATAGCTTTAACAAAAATCGGAAGTCGAAAAATAAACTACGACATATTAAGGTTCGGCTGGACTCGTGAATAGACACGAGTTCTTTTATTTTAACGATATATATGGTAAGATTACAAGTGAGGTGGAATAGTGACAAAATTCAAATTTAAAAAAAAATATGGACAAAATTTTCTTAAAAATACAAGTATAATAGAAAAAATTGTCAATTCTATCGAACCAACACATAATGATTTGATAATAGAAATAGGACCGGGGAGTGGCGTTATTACTAGTAAATTAAAAAAATACAACGCTAATTTAATTGCCTTTGAAATAGACGTAGAGACAAAAAAATTTTTACTCCCCTTAGAAGATGATAGAACCAAAATTATCTATTCCGATTTTTTAGAAATAAATCTCCGAGATTTTTTATCAACTTACAACTATGAAAGACTTTATATAATAGGAAATTTGCCATATTATATAACAACTCCCATACTAGAACACATAATCGATTGTGACGTTAATGCAGAAACGATTACAATAATGGTTCAAAAGGAAGTCGCCACTAGATTTTTAGCCAAACCCCAGACGAGAGATTATGGAATGATGACAGTTTTAATAAATTATAACTATGATATCGAAAAGATAGTAAATGTTAAGAACACAGATTTCATTCCCATACCTAAAGTCGATAGCACTGTAATTAAACTATCAAAAAAAGATAAAGAGTCGATAGACTATGACCTATTTAAAAAATTTTTAAAAGATGCATTCCAATTTAAGAGAAAAACTTTAAATAACAACTTAAACGCTTATGATAAAAATAAAATAGAAGCGATACTAAAAAGGCATAACTTTTCTCTAAAAAACAGAGCAGAAGAGTTGGACTTACAAACTTTTTTAGACATCGTAAAAGAATTATAGATTTAATCTTGACCAAATAACATCTTTATTATAAGATAAATTCTAAATATACAAAGGAGAAAAGATTATGCAATTTTACACACATGATGTAGCAATAGAGTTCAATGCAGTTTTTAGCGAAGTCGAAAGAACGATTAAAAGATATACTAAAGTGGGAATCGATGTTTCAAAAGAACATACAGAGGTTCTTAAAATAAAAGAAGAAACTGAAACAAGAGCTTTTAATAGTTGTGAAGAAGGAGAACTAGAAAGCGTTTACATGAACGGTTGCAAAGAGTTAAAAAGGATGAGTAAATCATTGGAAAAACATGAAGTATACTATTCTATGTTCAATGGTGCAGCAAAAATACAAAGAAATATGGGTAATAAAATGCCTCAAAGACAAGAGCTTTCTGAATATGGCAAAGCGACGATAGAACTTATCAAAAGTATTAATGATTCAGACACAAGACATTATGCAGCCGAAAAAAAAATCGTAGAAAAAGTATACAAGGTTGCATACAATGTCATCCAAATGGAGTTGATAGAAAGTGGTCACAGCTGCGTTTTAGAATGGATAAAAAGTGATGAAGTAACTAAAAGTCTTATCATCAATCTAATAGAAAAGGATGTCGAGTCCCTAACCAAAAAGGGTATTGATATTGCCGTATTAAACGATTTAACAACTCCCAAAAATGAGCATGAACCATTTACATATTTAAACGAGGAATTGATAATATTTTTAGCTCTACAAAATAAAAAAAGTTTAAATCAAGT
Source organism: uncultured Mycoplasmatota bacterium (assembly GCA_947384645.1). Classification (GTDB taxonomy): domain Bacteria; phylum Bacillota_I; class Bacilli_A; order RF39; family UBA660; genus RUG11867. The sequence continues at coordinate 5,895 of CANDHX010000012.1, forward strand.
TACGAATACTCTTTTTGACATAGTCGGCGATGTAACTACATCCGAGTCGAATAAAAAAACTCAAAATGCCAGTATTGAAGAAATTAAAAATCGTTTAAAAGAGATCTCTGGATTTTTAAAAAAGAATAGAATTTTCAAAAACTTGGGAATCCTTATCAGCTTGATTGCTGCCCTCATTGCTGCCAAATATAGTATAGACGAAGCAGTTGAAGGAGTAGGATATCGAGAATATAGAACATATCCCGACTATTACACTTCAAATCCTGAAATAATAAATAGAGAATTTCCAGAATATATGAAAAAAATAAAAGGGTGGGAAAAAACTACTGTTAAAGCATATACGCCTTGGGCTAGAGAAAACGTTTTATATGGAGATTATACACGTAAAACTATAGAGTACGACTTAACCGATACACAATTCGACGAGTTATCTGAAGTTCTCGATTTAGATTTTAGTTCATTAAGTCACAGTAATCCCAAGATAGAAACTTTAGAGGATATAAACCCAGATGAGTTATACGAAGACACGATAGTAGAAATTATTCGCCTAACTCAAAATGAAGGAGAAGACATCTTTGTACCGAATGAAACTTGGCAATTGATTACAAAAATTCTGCTTTCGATAATAGCTTATGGATTGCTCGGTGGTGGTTGCATAATTGAGATAAGAGAGATAGCCAAAAAGTTCAAAAATTCAGGCGAATATAAAAAGCTAAAAAAAGAAGAGCTTTTAAAAATAGAATCACTTGTAGAAAAATATCGTGAATTTTGCGAAGAAAACGAGACTTTTAGACAACAGTTTATTTCTATATACGAAAGAATTTCAAAATACATGAGTAATACTGATTTAGAAGATCATTATAAACAGCTTAAATTCGAAAAAAAGATTAACAAATAAATGTCTACTAATTTGGTAGATATTTTTGTTATGAAAAACACCAACTTCTCATACAATTAACTGGTGATTACATGGATATACAAAAAGGAGACTATGTGACGAGGATAAGCTATAATCACGATACGGTCTTTAAAGTTTTAAACATCCAAAATGGAATATATTATTTAAAAGGTGTCGACGTTAGACTCTATGCAGATAGCACATTAGCTGACCTTCAAAAAGTTACTCTTGAAGAAGATAGAGAAGATTATACAGAAAAAGTTCGAGAACTACTAATCTCAGATAGAGATGAATTTTTTTATCTGCCAGGAAAGATATTACACTTCGATACTGACACTCAATTAAGTAACCATGCGAAAACCCCTGTAAATAAGGGAAAAATTAAAATTTGATTTTTATAACAAATGCTTAAAATCATAAAAAATCGACAAAATTTTATAAAAATTCTGCACTCAATAAAAGGGGCAGACATACACTTAAGTAACCGATATAATATATATTCTAATCAGCAATACATAACAGGAGTTGAATAACATTCAATTCTTTTTTTATGCAATTTAAAGCATAGTACATAGCCATTTATATAAGTGGCTAGAGTTTATAAGGAAAGGAGGAAAAACATGGCTAATTGTAGAGTTATAGCAATAGCGAATCAAAAAGGTGGCGTCGGTAAAACTACTACTACTTTAAATTTAGGTGCAGCATTATCTAAATTAGGTAAAAAAGTATTATTAGTAGATGCTGATCCACAGTCTGATTTATCCGTATGTATGGGGTACTATGATACTGATAATATTCCTACAATCGCAAATGTAATGCGTTCATCAATAAGTAATGAATATCTTGACATGAAGAACGTTATATTACATCATAATGAAAATATTGACTTAATACCATCTAATGTTGAATTAGCAGAACTAACTTTATTATTAGGAGAAGTTAATAATAGAGAAAAAATAATGTCTAAAGGTTTAGAACAACTAAAAAATAAGTATGACTATATCTTAATTGACTGTATGCCAAGCCTAGATATTATAACTATAAATGCTTTAGCATTTGCGAAAGAAGTTATTATACCAGTACAGGCTCATTATTTGCCAGTTAAAGCAACTGGTGGCTTAATCAAGACAATATGTGATATGAATCAAGATATTAACCCTGATTTAAAAGTTAGTGGAATATTGCCTACTATGATAGATAATAGAACTACTTTTTCATCAAAGGTTTTAGATATTCTTAAAAGTGGCTATGGCGACTATGTTAATATCTTCAATACCAAAATACCGTTAGCAATCAATGTAGCACGGTCTACTATATGTGGCACGAGTATTTTTGATTATGATAAGAATAATCGTGTTGCAGAAGCCTACCTGCAATTTGCTAAAGAGCTTGAGTTAAATGGAAAAGAAAGAAAAAGAAGTGTATATACCCAATGTAGGTAGTTTATTCTCCAGTCAAAGAACTAGAGATGAAGAACGATCAGAGTTAGTAAAAAAAATATCTATAAAAGATATAGACAATTTTCCTAATCATCCATTTAAAGTTAAAGTGTCTGAAGAAGATGAAATAGTACAAAGTATTAAAGATGTGGGAGTAACGACACCTATTTTAGTAAAACCAAAGGAAAATGGGAGATATGAACTTATATCAGGGCATAGAAGAAAAATGGCTAGTGAATTATTAGGTATTGATACTATTCCATGTATTATTCGTGAATTAAGTGATGATGAAGCAACTATTATGATGGTAGATAGCAATTATCAACGTGAAAGAATATTACCTAGCGAAAAGGCTTTTGCATATAAACTTAAAATGGATGCCTTAAACAATAAAGGAAAAAGAACAGATTTAACTTTGTCTCAAGTTGATACAAGGTTAGATAATGCAAAAGATATTGGTAAAGAATTTAATGATAGTAGAGCGAAAGTATTTAGATATATTCGTTTAACTGAATTGATACCAGAATTTTTAACTATGGTAGATAATGATGCTTTAAAATTATCTCCAAGCATGGCAATTAGTCCAGCACATGAAATATCGTTTTTAACTAAAGATGAGCAAAAGACCTTATTAGATTTTATGCAGTGCTATGATTGTACTCCATCTCATGCACAGGCTATTGATTTAAAAAATCACAGTTTAAATGGAACTTTAACTACTGATTATATGGAAGAAGTAATGAGTGAAGAAAAACCTAATCAAATTCCAAGAATAGGAATTAGTGTGGCAAGACTTGTACTCCCAAGTAATTTAAAGAACGATCAGGAACGTGAAGATTATATCGTCGAGGCAGTAAGATTTTATGCACGATACCAACAAAAGAAACGTGAAAAGGAACAAGAGAGATAAGTGGGAGTATATCTTCCAAAAAGTCCCTCCTTACAATCCTCCCTAAAAATAATACTAACTATTATTACTAACTGAAAAAAAATATAATAATAGAAAATCGCACAAATGAAATTATTGTTGATAAGTCATATAATATCCACAACAAAAAGGAGGAAATGTTTTATGAAAAAATTTAAAGTTATTTTAGTTGGAACAGTTATGTTAGGAGTGGGTAGTGCTTTTGTTTATCATAGCTTTAATTATGAATTTAAAAAGTCATCGGTTGATGCAAAAAATCAAAATGTACCAGTTGAAGTTATTAGTTCAATGGAGAATAATGAGGAAAAAGAGGAATTAGTTGAGGAAGTTAATGATCCTGATTTACCTGTTGCAGAAACTAAAGAAAATTCAGTAAGCAATAATGATGGTACAAAACAAGAGAATAAACCTAAGTCAAATAATTCTAAAGATGTTTCTAAAAATGAAGATAAAAAGGTTATTTCAAAGCCAAAAGAGAATAGCTCTCAAGAAGCATCAAAACCAGTTGAAGTTCCTAAACAAGAAACTGTTTCTACACCAAAAGAGGTGGATAATCCAACAAAAAGCGAAGAAACAAAAAAGCCTGAAGTAATCAAATTTTATGAATCTATTACTCATGGCAAAAAGGACTTCATGTTGGAGCAAGAAGCCTTAGCGAGAGGAGAGGCTATTGTTAAAATGGAACTAAAAATCATTATGGACTATAATGAGAATCATGAAGATTTTATTCAACCTGATGTAAATTATTATCGTGTATATCCATCAATAAAAGATGAAAACGGAAATACTTGGTACTATATTCATTTCTTTTGCCAAAGTGGTAAAAACAAAGATGATAAGTTAAAAAAACTATATGAAAAATATTTAGAATATTTGAAAAATCCAAGTAAAGATAAACTAAATAAAATATATGAAGAATATTTTAATATGTAAAAAATTACAATGAGCTTCAATAGAGGCTTTTTTAATGGAAAGAGGGAACAATATGTTAAAAATAATTTTAATGGTGCTATTCACAGGAATAGTGCTTTTTTTATACTCTGCTTGCATAGTTTCGAGCAGATGTTCAAGAGAGGAGAGAGAATATGAACAAATTAAGTAAATGTTTATTATTAACATTCGCATTATTATTTACAGTATTATTTAAAACTGAAAGTGTTAGTGCTGCTACTGTAACTGCTACCGATACAGGATATATGTATGAAAGGCAACAATTTTCAGGAGAGGGTAAACATCACATGTCAGATAAATTTCATAATTATTTTGTTGATGGGCAAGTATCTTATTGTATAGAGCCTAATGTCCCTTATGGCTCAGGTATAGAGGTAGGCACATGGGAAGATACTGGACTTCCAGATGATATAAAAGAAAGAGTTATTTTAATCGCTTACTATGGTTATACTTATCCAGGACATCAAACATTACAATATCGTGCAGCAGCACAAGCTATGATATGGGAAACTATCATGAGAGATGGTTTCGTTAAGGTTTCTAAAGATTATTGGGGACAAGGTGCAGTTTTGGATATATCAGCAGAAAGAGCCGAAATAAATAGACTTATCGAAACACATTATACTAGACCATCTTTTAATGGCTCAGTTCATAAAGTTCAAAAAGGTAAAAGTATCACTTTAACTGATGACAATAATGTATTATCAGAGTATAATGTAAGTGTAGATGGTGCTGAATATTCGATTGATGGTAATGTACTAACAATTACACCAACTCAAAGTGGAGATATTGAAGTAAATTTAAGTAAAAGAATGCCTTACAGTTCTGAATTTAAACTATTTGTTGGAACTAAACAAAATATGATAGTTCCAGGTACTTCTGATCCAGTTTTTGCAGGAGTTAGAATTAAATCATTTAGTGGCTCAGTTGAGGGTTATAAGAAAGATAAAGAAACTGGCGAGTCAAAAGGTCAGGGACAAGCTCTTTTATCCAATGCTGAATATGGAGTGTATGAACAAGAAACAGGAAATTTGGTAACAACTTTTGTAACTGATGAAAATGGGTTCTTCAAAACTGATAATGTATTAGAGGCTAAAGATTACTTCATTCAAGAGAGAAAACAAAGTTTGGGGTATAAACTTGATAGCACACGTTATAACTTCTCTATGGTAGATAAAGAAGTGGCTCATGTAGATGTTTATGAAGAAGTTATTAAGAACTATATATCTATTCTAAAACAGTATGGCAATATAGATGGCAATACTGACTTCTTAAATGCAGAGCAAAATATAGAATTTCAAATCCTATATCCAAATGGAAATCTATTTGATACAATTAAGACTGATAAAAATGGTTATGCTACAATAAATCTTCCTTATGGACGTTGGAAATTTCATCAAGTTAATTCTACAACTGGTTATGAGAAGATTTATGATTTCTATATAACTGTTAATGAAACAAGCGAAAAAGAACAATACTATAATATTTTAAATAACACTTTATCTGCATATCTTCAAGTTGCTAAGGTAGATGAAGAAACTGGTAAAGTTATTGCGATCGCCGATACTACTTTTAAAATTTTAAATACTGATACTAATCAATATGTAAGTCAGTATGTTAGTGGTAAAGTTTATAGCGAGTTTAAGACAGATGAAACAGGAAAAATGACTACTTTTTTAAAGTTGCCTGCATCAAATTATAAACTCGTTGAAATTTCTAGTCCGAACGGTTATTTACTTGATTCTGATGGTTTAACTTTTAATATTGGAGAAGATACTGATTATCAATATACTAATTATGGTGCATTCGTTTCAGTTATATATAAAAATACACCTATCAAAGGACAATTAGAGATTTATAAGACTGGTGAAGATATGATTATCAATGATGGTAAATTCACTTATGAGAAGAAGCCACTTAATGATGTTATCTTTGAAATATATGCTGCTGAAGATATTTTAACTAGTGATGGTAATCATATGTATTATAAAGCAGGAACTTTAGTTGAAGTTCTTACTACTAAAAACGGCTATGCTATAAGTAAACAACTTCCTTTAGGCAAGTATTATGTAATCGAAGTAAAGACTGATGACTTCTACGTTCTTGATAAAAATAAACATTATTTTGAACTAAAAGAAGTCGATAATAAGACTCCATTAGTATATGAATCTTATAGTAATTTAAACTATCTAAAAAAAGGAACTATTGAGGTAACAAAAACTGATTTACTTACAAATGCTCCTATTGAAGATGTTTTAATAGAAATCTATACTGAAAAGGATGAGTTGATTTTTTCAGGTCGTACTTCTAGTGATGGAAGATTAACATTAAAAGATGTTAAAGTTGGAAAATATTATGCGATCGAACGTGAAGCAAAAACAGGTTATGTTTTAACTGAAGAAAAATTATACTTCGAGATAAAAGAAGATGGCGAAACAGTTAAAGGTAATATGAAAAACAAGCCTATTACTGGAAGTTTAGAGTTTTCTAAAGTGGACTTCTCAACTAGCGAGCCTATACCAAATACTCTTATTGAGGTATATAATGCTGACACTGAAGAAATAGTTTTTAGTGGTAGAACTAATGAGTTAGGGAATATCACTATACCTGAGTTAAGATATGGTCGTTACTATATTTTAGAACGAGAAACTGCATCTCCTGAATATATTTTAAATACTGAAAAAATGTATTTTGAAATTAAGGAAGATGGAGAAGTTGTTAAGGCAACTATGACTAATGAAAAAATCAAAATTCCTGTGCCTATTACTGGAGTTAATGATTCTCATGTTATTGAAATAATAAGTGGATTATTAGTATTAAGTGGAATAGGAGTGGCTTTATATGCTAAAAAGAAAAAATCAAACTAATAATAGAAAGAAAGGGCTTATTCTTATAGGCTCTTTTCTTATTCTATCTGGTATTTGTTTAGTCGGAAGTAAATATATTTATAACTACTTACAAGATAAGAAAGAAGAAACTTTAATTGATAATTTCTATGAAGATCAAAAGGATATTACAATAGAAACTGTTGTAGAAACTGATGAAGAACAAATCGAGGAAGTCGAAACACCTGTTGTTAAATCGACACCTAATTATGTAGCAGTTATCAAAATACCTAAAATCAATTTAGAAAAAGGTATTTGTAATAAAGGAACATCATGTAATAACGTGAATGGAAATATTCAAATTTTAAATGAAGCTGACTATCCGGATAAAGAAAACGGAAACTTTATTCTTGCAGGACATAGTGGTACTGGAAAGGTCGCTTATTTTAAAAATCTTTATAAGTTATCATTAGATGATGATATAAGTGTTTTTTATGGTGGCAAAGAGTATAAATACAAAGTTAAAAATATCTATGACATTGATAAGACTGGAACTGCCGACATAATAAGAAATACTAATAAAACTACTTTAACTCTTATAACTTGTAGACAGGGAACTAAAAAGCAAATAATTTTTATTTGTGAATTAGTAGAGAAAGTTGAGGTTTAATATGAACTATAATTTAGGTAATATTAGTAAACTTTTAGAGAAATTGTTTAAAGCAGGTTTTGATACTGAAAAGACTATTTTAATGATGAGTCTTGAAGATTTAACTAAAATACCTGATATAACATCTCTTGAGATTACTATTATTTTGGATTTAAAAAGTGCAATTAAAACTAAAAAGATAATTGCATTTTTAAGTGGTAATAAAAATATTGAAAAGAAAGAGGAAAAGAAATGAAAGATTATAATTTTAACGTAAAAATTTTAGGAAATGTTAATTTAGTAGTACCTGCTAACTCTTATGAGGAAGCCAAAGAGAAAGTAAATAACTTAATAAATGATTTATCTATTAGCGATATAGAGAATAGAGAGAGTAATAAGGAAGATATAACTATTACATCTAGTACAGTTAAAAGAGATGTTCGTAGAGTTCATCCTAGAGAAAGTGAGAGATAACAATGTCACATTTAACAAGAACACCAGGAATTAAATTAACTCTTGATAAAGATTTATTTAATCAATTATTAAGTGTACTAGATTATAATAAAAATCTTAATATTAAAGATGAAAATTTTTCTAATATCGCTGAAAAATTAAAAGATAAGTTATTAAAATATTGTGTTCCTAGAGCAAATGATGAGGGAATTGAATTTGTAGATGTTAGATTCTTCCCTAATGAGGCTAGTGATATGATATGGCAGTTATTATTACGAGCTGAAAAAAATGATAATAAAGAAGATTATTATTCTCAATTATTAACGAGGCATTTGGAAGATGTAGAATAGTAAGACCATTACTTTAGAAAGAGAGGTGGAACATGGCTACTACTCTAAAAAATGTTAAAGAGCTTTTTAAAGAAACTATCGAAGATGTGTCTAAAGATTCACATAGTTGGCAGTCTTTTATAAGTTGTGCTGCTATGAACTATAAGTATGACTTTTCCGATCAATTACT
>CANDHX010000013.1 GCA_947384645.1 uncultured Mycoplasmatota bacterium
AAATTGCTATAGCCTGATAAAACGGTCTTTTCTAAATCGCTCAATTGTGAAAATATGCGACACAATTCCAAATCTAAATCGTATTTTTTATAATTTCTATATCTGTATTCGAAATATTCAGACTTCGCATAAGGTCTATCTACAAAACCTATTTTATTTTTAAATTCTCCCAAAGTGAGAAGTAAATTCGATACTACTTCTTTATACACTCTGTTTAACAAGAAAAGCGGTATTCCCAATTCTTTAGAAACTTCTTTAACGCTATGTCTTTTATATCCGTATAATCCTAAGGTGCGCAATACTAAATAGCGTGCTGTCATGTTTAAACAGTTAAGTTTTTCTTCTAATTCAAAGCCGTTAGAAGTGCCTTTGCTTACCATATCCGCTTCGAATTGTTGAGCTTTTTTAAGACCTAATCTTTTTGCTTCTTCTAAGTCGATATATTGTGATAAATAAGCGAGTTTAACTTCTCTAGCTGTAGGTAGTTTACCAGTAGTAGATATGCTCGAAAGCACCAAGTCGTCTAATTTATAATCAAAAATTGGATTTTCTGTTTTTGTCAAAACACGGCTCGGCATTATTTTTTCTAAGTCTATTCTTCTCATTTTACCAGAGTTACGCATATAAAATGCAAATGTCTTTAACGCTTTATCGCTTAAAAAGTATAATTTATAACCGAATGCCGGGTCACATAAAAACCTTTGAGCATTCTCGTTTTCTCTAAAGTATTCTACTGCGAACTTAGGAAATGGAAGTCTAACTATAGATACTAAAGGCGTCTCTACGTCGTTTTCCAAACTCTTTTTAACTTTTCTAATCTGTTCTTCACTTAAAATTTGACATTTTTCGTGCCATTCTGCGATGCCATAATATGCATACATATAACAAGATTCTTTTTCATCGATATTATCCATTGCATAGTTTCCCCCTTTTTAGTTGAATACTATAACACATTTGCTTTAAAAATGTCAATAAAAACCATATTTTTTCTCGATAAAAAAAGAAGTATTTTTATTTAAAAACTTGTAGTATAATACGGCTATAGGAGTAATTTATGAAAATATTTATCATATGCAGTAAAACATTTTACAAAAAGATACCTTCGATAAAAGAGAGGCTAGAAAGTAATGGTCATAAAATAACTTTGCCAAATTGCTACGATGCTCCTGAAACGGAATCGATTTATCGTGGTACCGAAGAACACGCTAGTTGGAAATCGAAGATGATTAAGCACAGCGAACGAGTTATAGCCGAAAACGAAGCCGTGCTAGTTTTAAACTATAACAAAAACGGCATCGACAATTACATAGGTGGAGCTACATTTTTAGAAATGTATGATGCCTTTCGCCTAGGAAAGAAAATTTATATGATTAACGATATCCCAGAAGGCCTATTGAAAGATGAAATAATTGGATTTAATCCTGTAATTATAAATGGGGATTTAAATAAAATTGAGTCTTAATCGATAGAAAATTTCTTCTTCGATTATTTTATAGAAATCTTTGTTTAATGAAGTCAGTTAAGCAATTTTTTTCATAGAAAACTTGCTTTTTTAAATAGAAGTTGCAATTTTTCCTTTTTTAGTTTAGTATATACGAGCAAAAAGTTCTAAATTTAGAAAGGAAGCAAAAAAATGCCTATAGAGATAGAAAAAATATTAGATAGTGTAGATATCCATTGGCCAAAGGATTATATCATAAGATATTTATATGTTAAACTAGCTCCTTATTTTGAACATGATTTAAACTTTTTTTTGGCTTCCCAACAAGAAAAGATGAACCAGTATAAAAGAGGATTTTACAAAAGAGGAAACAAGATAGTCTGTAGCACTTTAGTCGACTACTATATAGAAATTTTTAGTAAATTCGGAATTAAAGCTCAAAAAGTCATCGCCTCAAAAACTGATATTCCCCTATTTGCTATGATTGCTTTGGGCGATAATGGCTGGTTTTATTTAGACCCGTTAAACGATTTATTCATAAACCAATATGAATTACAAAGTCGTTATTTTGGAATAAAACCGACTTTTAAAGGACTAAAGCAACTTGATTTGCGTTATTTTACATTAGATGAATTAAAGAAAATGGACCACGAATTAAAGTTGCATAAATACGACATCTATACTTCCGATATATTCGATAGCATAAAAAATGAATTTAGAACGAGAAGTATTGCTTGTAAAGAATTAGGAATAGATTTAGATAACCTTACAGAACTTACGAGACAAAAGATAAAAATAGCTTCTGACTGTCTTATCAATCTCGGCAATGTTCCAGGATTATATGAAAGATACTATATGTATGGTTTTATTCGAGGACAATTGTTCGATAAAACGGAAAAAAAGTTTACGAGTTGTGAAATAAATATGGAAGACCCGACCGACTTAAGCTTACATTTTATAGTCGACTATCCTACTAGCGAAGAAGAAATATACGAGGAGCAATGCGACGAGCGAGGTCAATTTACTTTGGTTAGAATAAAATAAAGAGGAATATTACGACTATTCCTCTATTTTTTTTGCTCCGATTTCATAATGACTTCTAATTTTTTCTTCTATTTCGCTCATTACATTTGGATTTTCTTTTAAATACAGTTTGGCGTTTTCTTTACCTTGGCCTATCTTCTCGCCGTTATAGGCATACCAAGCTCCGCTCTTTTCGACTATCCCTATGTCGGAACCGATATCTAAAAGTTCGCCTTCTTTAGACACACCTTCTCCATACATTATATCGACTTCGATACTTTTAAATGGTGGAGCAACTTTGTTCTTGACGACTTTTACTTTCGTTTTACTACCGATGATTTGGTCGCCATTTTTAATAGCTTCTCCTTTTCTAACGTCTAAACGAACCGAGGCATAGAATTTTAGTGCTCTTCCACCTGGAGTCGTTTCGGGATTTCCAAACATCACTCCGACTTTTTCTCTTAATTGATTTATAAATATTGCAGTAGTGTTCGTTTTATTGATACTACCCGATAATTTTCGCAATGCTTGACTCATAAGACGAGCCTGTAATCCGACATGCGAATCTCCCATTTCTCCTTCGATTTCGGCTTGTGGTACTAAAGCCGCTACTGAATCGATGACGATGATGTTAACTGCTTCGCTTTTTACGAGGGCATCTACTATCTCGAGAGCCTGTTCACCTGTATCCGGTTGACTTAAAAGCAGCTCATCTATATTTACTCCTAAACTTTTGCTATAAACGGGGTCTAAAGCGTGTTCTGCATCTATAAAAGCCGCTCTTCCGCCTTGTTTTTGGCATTCGGCAATCGCTTCTAGTGCAAAGGTCGTCTTACCACTCGATTCTGGACCGAAAATTTCGATTATTCTGCCCTTTGGATAACCACCAATTCCCAACGCTATATCGAGACTTACAGAACCAGAAGGTGTAGCCTCTACTTGTACGTGTTCTTCGCTACCGAGCTTCATTATAGCTCCTTTACCAAATTGCTTTTCAATTTGAGCCATTACCTCTTCTAAAGCTTTATCTTTATCGGGATTTGGATTTGTCATTTTATTTTGTTTTTTCATCAGTTACCTCCTATGTAATTCACATTTTATAATACCCCTATTTATTTGTCAAATTTTTACAATCCTTTGGGAACTATTTCCTCATATCCTAAAAAAATGCAAAAAGAAATTTTTCGTCTTTTAGTACACCTCCCTCTACTTATATTATTCCGGATAAATTTCATTTTTCTCATAAAAAGTTGTAAAAAAGTTTAAAAAGTTATCAAAATAATCATAAAATATCTGGAGTTTACTAACCATAATGCCGGTTGATTTGCTGAATTTTTCGGCTGCTTATAAAAATTTTCAGTTAGTTTGTATTACAGTTTTTAATTTGTTCTATTTTTTCGAAAGAAGTATTGGTAATACTTTGAATATCTTCTAAAGAATAGTTGAGATTTAACATATTTTTGATGATTGTCTCTTCTTTCACACTTTCGCCTTTTTCAACTCCCTTTTCCATGCCCTCTTCGTAACCTTCGTTATAGCCCTGTTCTCTCGACGCCTCTTCGACTAACTTTTGTTTGTCATAGAAAAGATAGGCATCTATATTTGTATCCATAGTATCTAACTTTTCGTTTACTTTATCCATAATCACATCTCCCTCGTATAGCTTCTTCCTCATATCTTTATTTTCACACACGAATGCATATAAGAGATATTCTAAAGAACCTCTTTCATATTTCTTTATATCAGTATAATCTATTTTGCTTAAGAAATCTAGGTCTATATCCACTATTTTTATGAGTTCATTTCGAACTAATTTATACGTTTCTTCCAACATTTTAGAAACATAGATGAATTTACCTATCTTAAATTGGTCATAGTTGTTTAGGTTTATTTGAACTTCTGGCAAAATATTTTTATATCTATTAATTCGTCCCGGTTTAGTTTGTCTTAGAACTAAGTTACAGATATAACACATATTCTTATAATCGACTTCCGTACTCATATTGTAGTTAATCTCTATATTGTAGTAACCCTCATGATTAAGGGCGATGACATCGGTCTCTTGATTTTTAGTATCGTTCGTCAATCCCACTTTGATGTCTATAACCTTGAAGCCCTTCTTTAGTTCTTCTAAAGGGATACCTAGTACTATCGAGATGATTGCGAGTAAGTAGTCTTTACAATCTTTATCTCTCAAGAGCTTTGTAGCATACTTATCCCTTAAGAATTTTTTGACATCCTTCTTTTCTTCTTTTGTAATAAACGTATCTTTTGTCATAATATATGCCTCCTTTTTGACTTAAGATACTTTTTTATTCTTTTTTTAGATTGGAAAAATATTTTTTATACCCTCTAATTATTAATATACCGGGTAGATTTTATTTTTCTCATTTTTTGTTATAAAAAAAATAAAGACCTTACAAAAAAAGTCTTTATTCATATTCTTGCCTAACCTTTACACCTAACATGCTTGCTAGAGAAATACATTGATTGCTATTTACAGAAATACCCTTTAGAGACTCAAAATCGAATTTAGCTTCTTCGATTGATGATGAAGAAAAATCACAACCATTTAATAGAGTTTTTACAAATTCAGCTTTTTTAAAATTTGAATTTATCAAAGAAACGTCGCTAAACTTCGCATCCCAAAAACTCGTTTCTTCAAAATCACACGCATTAATTAGAACATTTTTTAAATTTGCACCTCTAAAGTTCGCATATTTGAGTACGCAGTTATCCAATACGACATTCTTTAAGGTTGAATCGATAAAAGATATACCCGTCATCTTACAATTTCTAAAAACAACTCTATTGATTGATTGAAAATTAAAATTTTTATTGGATAAATCGCAATTGACGAATTCGGCATCGATAGCGTCTACTCTCTCTAAATCGACATCTTGAAAATCGATTTTATCAAAAATACAAGAATCGAACGTCTCATCTCTTATAGCAAATTTTTTTGTAACTTCACCCACATATCGGCAATTACTATATTCTTCATTTAAAAATGCTTTGGAAATATCTATTTCTTCAACTATTCCAATTTTAGGTTTATCGATTTTCATATTACCACCACAAAAATTATAACACATTAATTCTTTTTCTTTTTAAACAAATTTAAAATATAATTGACTAGTTTCATTACAAAACATACATCGTTTTCTATCTCTTTTAAATCCTCTTCCTTAGAATAACCTCCTAAATCGAGTTTATATGGAGCTCTACTGTTTTTATTTGTACTCGTATCTACCACTTTTACTTTTTTATTGCGATATTTCTTTATTTCTTCCTTACCGTCTTCATCTTTATATAGAGTACCATTTAAAGTTAATCTATCTCCTTTTTTATACTTAAGTTCCTTATTGTCTTGTCCCAAATTATTTAAACCGGCCTCTCTAATTATAGTTGGGTAATCGTAGAAAGCTCTATCTTCATCGACCCTTGTTTCTATTCCCGGAATCCTCCCACTGTTTTCGTTTTGCCACATTCCAGCACTCTCTTTATATGTAAAATCTTTATTCCATTCGGCTACCCACTTATCAAAGCGGTTTAATCGCTCATCGTTTAGTTTTGTAAGAAATGTATTTAAACTGGCATAAATCCCGACATAATATCCGGCATCTTCTATTTTTTGACAATACAGCTCGACCAATTCTACTAATTTATCTTTTGGCAACGCAAGTTGTTCTCTATATTCTATATCGATAAAAACGGGATACTCTAATTTTACATTCTTAATCAGTCTTAAAGTGTGCTTTACTTCGCTCTCTATCATTTTTTCATTTGTAGCATAACTGAAAAGATACGTTCCAAATGGTATACCAAGTCTTTCACACTCTTCTCTATTTCTTACGTACTCCCTATCGTCTTGGTCGACTAAATCGTTACCATAACCACACCTGATTATTGCAAAATCGATGTGGTTTTTTGCATTTTCCCAATCTATCTTGCCTTGATATGACGATACATCTACTCCTCTTTTCATTTAAAACCACCTCCTAATATTTATTTATGAAAAAAATAAAAAAATGCGTGGTCTATAGTCACTCATTTATTTTATTTGCATAAGATTTTAACTCATTACCTGTCCACCATTATTGTGAATCACTTGACCAGTCACATAAGATGAATCGTCGGATGCTAGGAAAACGAATGTCGGTGCTAATTCATAAGGCATCGCTCCTCTTGCCATGGCTGCCTCTGCTCCAAGAGTCGGAATTTTTTCCTTTTGCCAACATCCGGGTTGCAGAGGTGTCCAATAAAAACCTGGTGCTATGGCATTAACTCTTATATTTTTTAAAGCCAGATTTCTTGCTAAAGCTCTCGTAAATCCGACGATAGCACCCTTAGTAGCGACGTAATCTATCAACTGTGGATCTCCATAGAAGGCAGTAACTGAACTTAAATTTATGATCGATGCTCCAGGCTTTAAAAAAGGTAAAACTTCCTTGGTTAAGTAATACATTCCATATACATTTACTTTCATAGTCCAGTCGAATTGTTCCATAGAGACATCTTCTAGACTATCTTGTTGATATTGAACGCCAGCGTTATTTACTAAAACATCGATCTTTCCAAATCTTTCAATAGTTTTTTTAACTATTTCTTTAGAAAATTCAGGGATAGTAATATCGCCAGGCAGTAAAATACATTCTCCTCCTAAATTTTCAATATATTTTTTTGTAAATTCGGCATCTTCATGTTCGTTATAATAAGGTATAACTACCTTTGCTCCTTCTTTTACAAAAGCAATTGCAGCAGCTCTTCCTAAACCACTATCTGCACCGGTAATTATTGCCACCTTATCCTTTAGCTTGCCACTTCCCTTATAATTTTCATCATCAAAAATTGGCAAGGGATTCATTAAGTACTCTAATCCCGGTTGACCTTCTTGGGATTGTTCTGGTGCTAAAATTTCATACTCTTTTATTTGTAATCCGATGCCATTCAAAAACTTATAGTACTCATTCCCAAAATTATAATCTATTTTCATAAGTTCACTCCTCATTTATATGTTATGAAATAAATTTTAAGATGTTAAGATGTATAAAAAAAATATATTATACCCATTAAATATATGGTGATAATTAATGGCAAAATTGAATAGTACAATCTCATTTGGACTCGTAAATATTCCCGTTACTTATAGTCCTGTTATTAAAAATAATGATACTTCATTTAATCAACTCCACAAAAAATGCTTACATAGAGTGAAGTACCAAAAATATTGCGAACATTGCAAAAAGGTACTCAAGGAAACCGATATCATAAAAGGGTTCGAATATGAAAAAGACGAATATGTGACGTTTACTAAAGAGGAACTGGCAAATATGCAAATAGACGCAAAAGGAAACATCGAAATAATTTCATTTGTAAATGAAAATGAAATAGCTCCTTATTATTATGAAAAAAGTTATATATTAGGTACACCTAAAAAATCAAAAGCTTATTCTTTATTTTTAGAAGTATTAAAGAAGACCAAAAAAGTAGCTGTCGCTAAAACGGCTCTAAGTAGCAAGTTCTATTATTGTCTTCTTAAATTTTATGAGGGAAACATTTTGATGTCTACGATTTACTTTGAAGAGGAGATCAATATTCCAGAGCCTGCAATAAAAACTACTTTTACAAAAAAAGAGTATGATTTAGCCCTACAACTCGTTACCCAATTATCGAGCCATTTTGAGCCTTCGATATACGAAGATGATTACCAAATAGAAATTAAAAAAGCAATCGATAAAAAAATTGATGGTCGTCCTCTTACTAAAAAAACGCCTAAGAAAAAAGAATCTATGAAAGACCTAGTAAGTTCTCTTCAAAAAAGTTTAGGAGCATAATTATGAAATTTAAAAAGCCCTTTAAACCTATGTTGCTTCACGAAATATCAAAACCGTTTGATGATGAAAACTATATTTTTGAACTTAATTTGACGGCTACAGAGCAACTATTCATACGGGAAAAAATATCTTTAAAATATATAGTCGTAACTTGGAAGATTTAACACCTATATATGGAGAATTAAAAGAAATTCAAAACATTTTTAAAAATGATGTAATACTAGACGGAGAAATAGTCGCCTTCGAAAACGGTTTGCCTTCTTTTTCACTCTTACAAAGTAGAAGCCACATAAAAGATAAAAAGAAAATCGAAGCCTATACTTCGCAAATACCGGTTTGCTTTGTCTGTTTTGACATTCTCTATTTAAATAAAGATTTGAGTACATTACCTCTCATAGAAAGAAAAAAGATACTATCCCATTTCGACGATACAGACACCTTTATTAAATCAACCTATATTAAAGAAAACGGTATAGAATTATTTGAAAAGATTAAAAAGAAAGATCTAGAAGGAATAGTAGCAAAAAAAATCGATAGCATTTATGAACCAGACCACAGAACACATAACTGGATAAAAATTAAAAATCTAAAATCGGGTTCTTTTTACGTCGGAGGATACTCACTAAACAAAGTAAATGCTTCGGTTTACTTAGGAGAATACAAAGAAAAAAAATTTTTTTATATAGGTAAAGTTTCTGTCCCCCAAAATAAGCCTTTTTATAAAGAATTACAAGATGCTGCAAAACTGAAAACATCGCCATTCCAAGATAAAATCATAAAAGATGCTACATATTTAAAGCCAACTTTAAAAATAAAAGTCAAATATTTAGAGAAAACCCGAAGTGGTTCCTTGAGACAGCCTATTTTTATAAGTAAAGGTTGAATAATTGCTTTTAAACAAAGCAAAATAATAGTGATGAGGTGTAACTATGGCTAGTTTAAAAATATATAACAGCAAAAGGAATTTTTCTAAGACGCATGAACCTAAAGGAGTAAAAGCAAAACCCATTAAAAAGCTTCGTTTTGTCGTTCAACATCATAAAGCTAGACGTGACCATTATGACTTGAGATTAGAGCTCGAGGGAGTTTTGCTTAGCTGGGCCGTTCCCAAAGGCCCTTCTTATGATACGAGCGTTAAAAGATTAGCTGTAGAAGTCGAAAACCATCCTTTATCCTATAGAAACTTTGAAGGAACAATTCCTAAAGGCCAATATGGTGGAGGAACCGTTCAACTTTGGGATAAAGGGTTCTGGATACCTAAAGGTAATCCAAAAGAAAGTTTAAAAAAAGGAAATCTAAAATTCGAACTCCGAGGAAGTAGATTAAAAGGTAAATGGGCTTTAGTTCATTACAAGGATGACAATTGGCTATTGATAAAAGAATTAGACTCTTCTAATCTTTTTAATGATATTACTAAAATAAATACTAGCATTAAAACGGGAAGGACAATGGAAGAAATAGAAAAAAACCTCGTTAAGAAAAAAGTAAAGAATTCCAAAAAGGAAAACATCGTAGAAGGCATCACGATTTCAAATCCCCAAAAAATCATCTATAATAAAGAAAAAATCTCTAAAATGGACATCGCTTATTACTATCAAAAGGTTTCTAAAAGAATGCTTCCTCTATTAAAAAATCGCATAATAAGTACAGTTCGCTCGCCACTTGGTACGAATAATGAGTGTTTCTTTAAAAAACACTTCGAAAACGACTCGGCATTCTTAGGTCAAATAGATATACCGAAAAAAAATGGTAAAAAAGAAGATTATTACTATATAAAAGATACTAAAGGCATCATAGAAGAAGTTCAAATGAATGGTTATGAATTTCACGTTTGTGGAAGTAAAGTCGATAACTTAGACCACCCCAATGTGTTGGTGTTCGATTTAGACCCCGATGAAAAGATGGACATCTCTAAAATAAGAGAAGGCGTTCGAGACTTAAAAAGTGTTTTAGATGAATTTAAAGTAAAGAGTTTTTTAAAAACTAGTGGTGGTAAAGGCTACCATGTCGTAGTTCCTATCAAAAAAATTAAAAATTGGGAAGAATTTAGAAATACAGCTCAAAATATAGCTAAACTTATGGAGAATAGGTGGCCAAATAAATATGTCAGTAATATGAGAAAGGATAAAAGAAAAGGTAAAATCTTCATAGATTGGATTAGAAATACCAAAGGTGCAACTAGTGTAGCCCCCTACTCTTTAAGAACAAGACGCCTTGCAAGAGTGTCGATGCCGATAAAATGGAGCGAACTCGATAAAGTTAAACCGGACGACATTACTATGGAAGAAGCCATTAAAAGATTGAAAAGAAAAGACCCCTGGGAAGGCTTTAATAAATTGTGCTAATATAAGTGCACTTTTTTTAAATTAAATGATATAATTACATCGAGGTGTAAAAAACATGGAGTATTTAGATTATTACGACGAAGAAGGAAATTATTTAGGATTTAAAACTCGTGACGAAGTTCACAAAGAGGGTCTATGGCACAATACTGTCCACAACTGGCTTTATACTAAGACTGGCAAAATAGTATTCCAAATAAGGCATTCATCTAATAAATTCTATACTACATCTAGTGGCCACGTCGACAAAGGAGAAACGGTTGAAGAAGCGTTTAGTCGTGAGACGAAAGAAGAAATAGGTGTCGATATGAATAGCAAAGACGCCAAACTAATTGGCGTCAAAACTTGGATTATGGACAAAGTTAAAGACGGTATCTTAATAAAAGATAGAGCAAAAGCTCACGTATTCATCGCTCCTTTTGATGAGGAAAGAGAAGACTTTGTATTCGATATAAATGAAGTGAACGGAGTTGTTTATGTCGATGTTGAAGACACCCTCAAACTCTTTAAAGATGAATTACTAGAAATCCCCGCAACACTTATAACATTCGACGGCGGAAAAAATGTCAAAATAGAAAAGAATGTCACAAAAGACGACTTCCTTATTCAAGTAGGGGAAAACCAATTGGAAAAATACGGATACATTCTAGAAGCTGTTCAGAAAGAATTAGAAAATTAAAAAGACCTTTCGAAAAGTCTTTTTTATTTGTGATTTTTTTCTCTTAAACATAATCCTGAAAATATAACGCTAAATAAAGAAGGAACTACGGCATAACCAGCGTTAACTGTCCCATCGTTTACCAATACATAAAATGCACCAATGAAAGTTAAAACCATAAAAACCCACGTAAGAATTTTATAAACCTTTTCTCTTTTCAAACCTTTTACACTTCCTCAATCTTCCTTTGGTAGAACAGAAAATTTTTTCCTATCTTTTTTCTTTAGTTCATCTCTTAATTCAGTACTAATACGATTTAACTTACCTAAAGTTTCTTCATCTCTATCTCTACCGATTACATCATCTAATCTAAGAACGCTGTTTATCATTTCTAAACAGATTAAAGCCTCATCATATAATTTCCTATAAAAATAACTTGTTAACATGTCGACATACTCTTTAATATCGATTTTACATTCTCCATTGAGTATTTTCATAATCATTTGCATAACTTTTATAAATGTGTTATCGCCTTCTTTTAATGCTAACATAATATGGCCTTTAATAAAGGTAAAATACTCATTCTTTTCCTTCTCTTTTAGATATTCACTTAAAAATTCTAATGCTCTTTCTACTTCATTATTTACGAGCCCTACATACATATTAGTCAAATTATTGGTACTCGTATACATTGCTGGTCTTATTCCTTCGCCGTATTTTTCGGGAGCCTCTGAAGTTTTTTTAGAAAATTTTTCTTTTAAATATGCGCTAAGTAACATAGCTAACAAAGAATATTGACAATCCTTACTTTTTTTATTTTCAATTTCTAAAGCTTTTTCAAAATCACCACTCAATATAAACGACTCTTGTTTAGTTAGCCTTACATTTGAGACATCGATTTTTTCTTCTGCTACCCCCAAAATCTTATAAACAGCATATAAAACCATCGTTTCTTCTGAACTCAAATATCTGTATTCTCTCTCTTCTTCTAAAAAATCTTCAATAGCTTTATAATCCGTTGCTTCAATAAAAGACTTTAATTTACTCTTTCTTAAATCGTTTAGTCTTGCAATCTTTTCTAATAGAACTTCAAAAATTTCTTTATCTTGACCAAATGAAAGATTATCATCTGAATAGAACATGAACATCAACATTGATATGTCAAAAAATTGGTTTATTCTAAGATTTCTAAATATTACATTTGAGTCTTTATCGAGATTTCTAAGAGTCATACTATACGATAATTCTCTTAATTTTTTAGGCATTCTTACTATGAAACTTAAAAAATACATATAAAGATATATAACTTTTCTAGCATTTACATCATCTATATTTTTCATTTTATCATAGTATCCAATAGCTTCTTCGAATTTTTTCTCTAATATTGCGATTTTGAACATCTCAAAATTTATTTTTGGATTTTCAGGGTCGATTTCATAATACTGTTTAAAATACCCATTGGCTATGGCTTTTTTACCTTTTTCTTGAAAATATTTTCCTTTTAAGAATAGAGCCTTAGGAGTATCGAATACATATTGTCCTCGCTTGCTATTAGATGCATATCCCAACTGTTTTATTTGTTTTATATAGTATTTTGATATGCCTAATTCTATCATATCCTTTGTCGTGATAGAATTATTTGGCATTATATAGTCAAATATTTTAAATATAGTTTTTTCAATTTCCATAATTATAACCTCCTGAATAAAAAAACATATTGTGTTCTTAACCTTATAATATATTAAAATAGAAAAGAAATCAAGTTAAATATCGAGATATTATCAATTGATATATAGTCTATTTTTTTATGTAATATAAGCATAATATTAAGGAGAAATGAGCTGTGGAAAAGTTTTATTTTGAAGAGCCAAAAATAAACAGAAAAAAAGACGCTTTATCATATATTGACGAATTTTATCAATATAATTCTAAAATAAATAGTACTGGAGGACTAAAGTTATTTACACATTTTTAACAATCCAAAAAATTTAAAAATCATAGATAACTAAATTTCAATTATATTTTAATCGTACATGACACCTACCGAATCTTTTTGAATTTCACAACCATATTCAAATATATACACTAAACTCGAAAGAAATAAAATCTCTAATAAATCCATTAATTCAAACCCGATATCTAAGTCCATGCCTATTAAACCTTCGAAAGTAATTCCCCCTACTGTTGGGAAAATTATAATAGTCATCATTAGATATGACATCTTTTTTATATGGCCGACGTTTTCAAATGTAAATGGTGTCTTCCCTTTTTCGATATTATTAAATAAGCTTTTGAGATGTGTTAAAACGTTCACGATTAATAATAAAGTTATCAATAAAGACGCAAAACCTGTCTCAACATACGTTACAAAAGTCCATTTAGATTTGTTTGATAATATATTTTTAAATTTAATTAGCACATCGACATCATTAGGAGACCTAACTTCGCTACCATTTACTTTGACATTAACTACTGAATCGATAGACGCCACATCGATTACTAACAAATCTTCACTTTTATATATTATTTTATCTTCTCTTACATAGACGTTTTTTAAAAGAAAAGGTGTCGCTAACATTACTAACATTATAACCGGAATAGCAATTATAGAAGCTACTTTTCCTAAAGTGGCCAATATCGATATCATTCTACTTAAAAATTTCATTTTATTTTGTTTATTTTTTTGTAATACTACAACTTTTTTCTGCACCTCTTCATCTAAATTATCGACATCTAAAATCGAATCATTTACTAGTTGCCCAATATTGCATTTAAATATTTTACACAATTCTAAAATGTTGTTCATTTCTGGATATGCTTCTCCATTTTCCCATTTTGATACACTCTGTCTCGATACGTTC
>CANDHX010000014.1 GCA_947384645.1 uncultured Mycoplasmatota bacterium
AAGAATTTTTATTAAACTTTTTCGAAAATTTTTTTTGATTTAATTTTTTACATTTTGGACAATTACCATATCCTTTTGTTCTATTCCCTACATATGATTGCCAAGTATGGCCTCTAGAGCATTTCCACCAAACTTTTTTATTAGAATAAATCGATATTTCTTCAATTTTCAACGGTGCATTTTTAGAAGGATGCCATTCTTTTTTTAATTTTTCGTTCGATGCTATACTGTTTTCAAATGTAGTAATTCGATGAGAACAATATGGGCATTTTCTTTTTAAGACAGTTCTATTGGAAAGTCTAGCAATCCATTTATGACCTTTAGAACACTTCCAATGAAAATATTTATTACTAGATTTAGCTATTTCATATGGAGATACTTTATTGGCTTCCCAGTCCCATTCTTTTAATTGTTCCTTGCATAGTACGGCAAAATTATTTCTGATATTTTTTTACTAGTACAGTATGGACATTCTTCTGTACTAACGGCATCGCTAATGGCACTTCTCCAGCTATGACCTCTAGAGCATTTCCACCAAACCTTCATATTTGTACGACTAAAAACATCTTGTGGAGTTAATCCTCTATTTTTATCATAATCCCACATTTTTGATAGTTTTGGATTTTTGGTTGCTAAACTCTTTTATATACTTATCCTTCTACCACTACAGTATGGACATCCTCTACCGTGTTTTCTATGTAGTACCGAGTCTTGCCAAGAGTGATTTTTTTGACATCTCCACCAAAATTTTTTACCTGAACCTCTAGAAATTAAAAATGGGGAAATGCCCTGATTTTTTTCATAGTCCCACTCTTTTAACAGTTTTTTAGAATATGAAGCTATGCTGTTTTCTTTAATAAGAGATAAGTACTGTTTACTTATGCTGATAAAATCATTTTTAATGTTTGGCTCTATAGAAGTCGTCATTTTGAATTTTTTTTGTATGTAGTTTATTATTGTATTTATCATTATGTCGACATTTTTATAAGAACTTTCTAAATTATAAAATATTACATTATTTTTAATAGAAACGGGAGTTGTTTTATTTATAGTTTCTTTTATTCTTAAAAAGTTTACTTTGTTAGATTTTAATATCTCTTCTTTTTCTTTGTCCATTTGGATTTTTTTATCTGTATTGTGTCTATATATCCCATCGTATTCAATTGCTAAATTTATTTTTTCGATATATATTTCCACTTCTTTTGAAAAAATTTTATAGCGATTTTTACAGTTTGGAAAAATTTTTTTTAAATAATAATATATAGCCTGTTCTGGGAATGAGGTTTTTAATTCATTTTTGCAAAGCGGTCAGCCATTTGGCTTAGGTTTGTCCTATTTACTATAGAGACTTTCCAAGAATGTTCAGCGTTTAATTTACATCTCCAATAAACTTTTTCTTGGCTTCTTGGTAAATAATTTTCAGGACCAAGTACATTTTTTTCATAATCCATTCTTCTACGATGTAAGGAAATTTTACTTTGGGATTATATTCTTTTGTAACTCTTTTATGAGAACAATATGGGCACCTATTTGTGTCATTTCTAATTGCATTTGGTTTTCTTGAAAAGCTATGTCCTTTGGGGCATTTCCACCAATACATATCGGTTCCATTTGGATAAACATCCTCTGGCTTTATAGGACAATTTTTTTCATAGTCCCAAAATTTAGTTGATTTCGGTTTAACAATAGCTAGGTTATATTCTTTACTCTTTTTAGTATTATTGCAAAATGGACAACCATTTTTTTTAATAATTGTATAAATAGGTTTTTGCCAAGTGTGCCCTTTTTTGCATTTAAAGTGATATTTTTTAGCTGAACTATATGTGACATCCTCTATTCTTTTTTCATTTTTTTCGTTATCCCATAATTCTATAAGATTGATTTTATTATTTTCTTGGCACCATAATAAAAAAGACTTTTTTTCCATAAATTCACCTGAAGTGTATTATAACACAAAGTCTTTTTTAATTATTTTAATTCTTTAATTTTTATTAAATCATTTTTAACAGTATTCTTGTTTTGTTCATCGAAATAGTCAATAGGTGCACCTTTATAATCGGGATCGAATATATCTTCACATCCGAGTTCCTGTAAGATGGTTCCATTTTTTATTATAAAAATGTAGGGAAGATTTATTTCTTCAAGTCTTGTTTGGATAACTGGTTTATCGTAGTCACCTAAGGGTTCTTCTTTTATGTCGTTCATCTCTAGATAATAGATTACTTCTATATCTTCTTCTTTAACGATGTCATTTAGAGGTTCAACTAGCACTTGCATCCAAGGATCAGTTGTCTTTCCTAAAAGCATAATGCCTGTCTTATTAAACAATATATCATTTGCCTCGGAAAGAGTCACATATTTATAGATGTTATCTTTGGAAACATTAGAATAGCTCTTTTTAAATTTTACGCTATCTTCGATTGTCGGTTTTTTAAAAAAATTAAAGGCATCTTTAATCCCTAATACGAGAAAAACGATGCCTATTATTATTACAAGACAATCGATTATTATTCTTATTGTCTTATTGTTCATTTAATTGACTCATTACTTCATCGGCAAAGTTGTCACTTCTGTGTTCCATTCCTTCTCCGACTTCGAATCTAACCATATCGACTACGGTTCCACCGTTGTTTTTAACATATGTTTTAACATCGATATCGCCATCTTTTATAAACGCTTGGTCTACTAAGCATATCTCTTTAAAGAATTTTTTAAGTCTTCCAGCAACCATTTTTTCTGCTATTTCAGCAGGTTTGCCTTCTTCCATAGCTTGGTCGATTAGGAATTTTTTCTCTTTTTCTACTCTTTCAGCAGGAACTTCAGCTTCGCTTAGATATTCTGGTTTCATCGCTGCAGCTTGCATTGCCACGTCTTTTGCCACTTCGTTAGAGGCTCCTTTAACAACAGTAAGAACAGCAATTTTTCCTCCCATGTGTAGGTATGAACCGAATTCTTCGTCGTTTTCTTTATTTCTAACTTCTACACGGCGTAGAGAAAGTTTTTCTCCAATCGTAGCTGTTTTAGCAATTATCAAATCTTCAACTGTTCCATCATTAGTCTTTGCCTTTAGAGCGTCACTTAAGTTATTAACATCTGATTTAAGAATAGCATTTCCGATTTCATCGACAAGAGATATGAAGTTTTCGTTTTTGCTTACGAAGTCTGTCTCGCTGTTTACTTCGATGACTACTGCTTTGTTGCCGTCGATAAAGACGTTAGCAAGTCCTTCAGCAGCAATTCTATCGGCTTTTTTAGCAGCTTTGGCAATGCCTTTTTCTCTTAAGAAATCGACAGCAGCTTCCATGTCTCCATTAGTCTCAGTTAGAGCTTTTTTACAGTCCATCATACCTGCTCCAGTCATACTTCTTAGTTCATTAACCATTTTTGCAGTTACCATAAATAATTCCTCCTTTTATTATTTTATTTATTCAATGCTTCGATTAATTCATCTTTTTTCATAGCGCTAACGCCAGTTATACCAGCATTTTTAGCTAAATCTCTTAGTTCGGCGACTGTCTTTTTTGACAAATCTTCCTCGTTATCTTCAACATCTGCCGTTGCAGGTTCTTCTTTGATTTCTTTTACTTCTTTGGTTTCTTTGTTCTCTTTTGCTTCAGGTTTTTTCTCTTCTTCAGTAATATAGTCTACTAAAGGTAGATTTTTACCTTCGCAAATTGCGTTTGTTAGAACTCCTAAAACTACTTTTACAGAGCGAACTGCATCGTCATTAGCTGGCACCACATAGTCGACATCGTCTGGGTCGCAGTTAGTATCTACTAAACCGAATATAGGAATATTTAGTTTTCTTGCTTCCCTTATAGCATTTATCTCTTTTTTAGGGTCTACTATAATCATCGCATCAGGAAGTTTTTCCATGTCACGAATACCACATAATACACGATTTAATTTTTCGTATTCTTTTTTGATACCGATAACTTCTTTTTTAGGTAGAAGTTCGAAAGTTCCGTCAGTTTCCATTTTTTCGATTTCTTCTAATCTTTTAACTCTTTTTCTGATAGTTCTAAAGTTCGTTAGGGTACCACCAAGCCATCTTTCAGTAACATAAAATGATTCACTTCTAAGTGCTTCTTCTTTTGATACTTCGCTAGCTTGTTTTTTTGTTCCAACGAATAAAAATTTTCCTCCGTTTTCACTTATTTTTTTGATTTCTTCGTATGCACTTTCAATACATGCGACAGTTTTTTCTAAGTCGATAATGTAAATATCGTCTCTTACAGTAAAGATGTACTCCTTCATTTTAGGGTTCCATCTTTTTGTTTGATGTCCAAAATGAACACCTGCTTCTAAAAGATAACTCATAGAAACAACAGCCATAATTAGTTCCTCCTTTGTTTTTACTTCCCGATGTTTTAGAAAATTAGACAACCATAGGCTAGATGGTCACTCGACTAATCAATCCACATCGGTGAATATTTGGCTTAAAAGCCAAGTATATGATATCAAAATTTTTACTTTAAAACAAGTACTTTGATGCCGATTTTAATTAAAAAAAAGACTTTTTTGTCGTAACTTTTATTTATTAAGCAAGTATATGGCTAAGTTTAGATGGCTAGCAAAAATAGTCCACAAGAGATATGGCAATTGTAATAGTCCGGATGTTTTATACTCTTTGTAAAAAATGTATATCGTTATAGTAACTAAAAAATCCAATACTATTATCCAAAAGAATGAGAACAATCTCCATTTAAAAACGAAGAAAAATATCGGCCAAAAGACATTTACAAATAATTGTAGATAATATATTATTTTTACTTTTTGGTCGTTTAATCCTTTATTTTTTAGAATTCCATAAGAAGCTCCCATCAATATATATAGAATAGTCCATACGATAGGAAAAATGATACTTGGTGGTGCATATGGTGGTTTAATGAGATATTTGTAATCGATCGATTTTGAAATCAGTATGCCAACTATAGTACCCGTTATCAGTGGGAATAAGATACTTTTAATATAAACAGAAATTTTTTTCATGAAAATTCTTCTTTATCAGTATTTTATGATAAAGGTTCAATTTACATATGTAAAATTAATTTAATAAAATTATTTTTAAATGGATATTAAAAAAGCTCTTATAAAGAGCTCGCTAAAACTGTGCAAAGAACAGTAAATATACTAAAAATAATGTCAAAATTATTGAACAAATTATACCGTTAATGCTATCCTGTTTTGACGATTTATTTTTAATTCCAACGGCCATAGTCATAAATAGACCTCCAACAAGGCCGCCAATATGAGCCGCATTATCTATATTTTCAAACATAAATCCTATCATCAAATTCATTAGAATTATCGGTACTATCTGAGTTTTTAGTGCATTATCAAGATACAACCTATAATGATATCCAAAATATAAAAGTGAGCCCATCAAACCAAATATAGCACCACTCGCACCTAGTGACCAAGATAAATTGTTGTGCACAATGCACGATAATAAGGAGCCAATAAGAGCGCTAAATAGATATACAGTTGTAAATTTGGCTTTTCCTATATAGGACTCGACTTGGGTACCTATTACGTATAAAGCATACATGTTCATCGCCAAGTGGAATATACTTTCATGCATGAAAGCACTCGTTATTAATCTATATATTTGTCCTGTTAAAACGTAACTCTTATTGAGTGAAAGCATGGTAAATAGGTCATATTTTTTTAAAAAAATGCCGAGCCATGCGAGAATGAACATCAATATGTTTAGACCTATTAGAAGGTGAGTTACCCAATTGTTTTTTAATTTAAATACTCTTTCGTATTCCCTATTTTCTTTTTCAGTTTTTACATTTATGTCATTCGTGACATTGATTATGAATTCTATTCCGTTTGTCGTCTCTAAAAGATTGTTTTTTAGTTCCGGATATAGTTCGTTTAACTGTTTATTCTTTTTGAGATCTTTGTTTATATCTATATATATAGATTCGATTTTATCTTTGTTTTTTTCTTTAATTTCGACACTCGTTCCGACATCAATTAAGATGTTTAGGGTTTTGACACTAAAACTTAAAGTCTTCTTTTTTACTTGGCGAACGATGTTTTTAATTTTAAATAAGTCAAAGTCGAATTGTTCGTTGTTATGAACATAATTACCATTAATTCTTATTATTCTGTAAGGAGCATCGATGTTTTCTAACCAAATTTCGTTTTTTACTCCTTTAACAACTATGGGTGTATAGTTTTCTACTGTGATAAAGTAATGAGCTAATTGCATTAGAATTTGGTCTTTTTTATCGACTTTAGCTTCATTCATCATCTAATTACCTCTTTTCACGATATATTCTATAATATTTTTTATTACTTGTAAAGTTAGCCGAAGTTAAAAAAAAGAAAAGCATTACTCTTCTTCTTTTGCATCATTCATTGTAGCGATGACTTCTTTATTTTTATAGTAACCACACTTTGTACAAACTCTATGTGGTTTTAGAGAAGCACCACAATTTGGACATGTAATCATACCTGGTTCTGTTTTCTTTAAATGGGTACGACGCATTCTTTTTTTAGTTTTACTAGTTCTTCTAAATGGAACTGCCATAAATATTCCCTCCTTTTATAACTCACTCGAGTATTTCCCAACCTTCTCCACACGTCTTAGAGAATGTATCCTTCTCATTTGCTATGCGGATGGGAATTTCCAGTAATATATTCTCCCATATTATCGGCAAAATATCAAGTGAATTTGTACTATTTTTGTATTTCTCTACAAAATTATTTTCAAATTCGTCATATTTTATATCGATATCGTATAAAACATCCGAACCGTTTACGGAACTTTTTAAGATTAAAGTTCCAGTGATATTTAGATTTACTTCGTATTCTGAGGTACCGTTATCTTTAATGAACCCTCGAACTCTCATGTTTTTATAGTCTTTTATGTCATCGTTTTGACAACAGCTAAAATCCGGAGTACCATCGAATTCGACTAGACCTTTTGTATTTAAAGTTATAAGATTTATATT
Source organism: uncultured Mycoplasmatota bacterium (assembly GCA_947384645.1). Classification (GTDB taxonomy): domain Bacteria; phylum Bacillota_I; class Bacilli_A; order RF39; family UBA660; genus RUG11867. Next base: position 6,969 of record CANDHX010000014.1, read on the forward strand.
CATATGCGGTGTCCTTTAGTCTTTTTTATTCAACAATTCGACGAGTTCTTCAAAAGAGACATTATAGGTATCCTTTGAACCTATGCGTCTATACGAAATATTTTTATTTTCGATTTCTTTATCGCCAATTATTATAGTAATGGGTATCTTTTTGATTTGACTTTCACGCATTTTATACGACAACTTTTCATTTCTATCGTCCAATTCTACTCTGAAATTATTGTCTTTTAGTTTTTTCTCTAATTCTTGTGAGTAATTCAAATGAAATTCGTTATTTACTGGTATGATGTTTACTTGCGTAGGGGCTAACCAAATAGGCAAAATTCCTTTCGTTTCTTCTAAGAGGAATGCGATGAACCTATCAAGAGAGCCAAGAATTGCTCTATGGATTACTACGGGTCTTTCTTTTTGCCCCTGTTCATTTATATATTCTAGTTCGAACCTTTCGGGGAGTTGATAATCTAGTTGAATTGTCGACAAGGTTACGTCGTGTCCTATCGCACTTTTTACTTGGACATCTATTTTAGGCCCATAGAATGCTGCTTCTCCTTCTTCTTCATAGAATTCTGCTCCACTTTCTTTGAGAATTTTTCTTAAGGCACTTTCGCTTTTTTCCCAAAGTTCGTCGTTTCCAAAGTATTTATCTGTATTTTCTTTATCCCTTAAAGAAAGTCTAAACTTATAATTTTTAAATCCAAAATCTCTATATACGTCTAGTGTTAAATCGATTACTCCTTTTATTTCTTCCTCTATCTGATTAGGAGTACAGAAGATATGTGAGTCGTTTTGAGTAAATGCTCTTGTTCTTTCTATTCCACAGCATGCCCCCGATGCTTCATATCTAAAATCATTGGCAATTTCTGCAAGTCTGATCGGTAGGTCTTTATAGGAATGTAGGAAATTTTTGTATATCATCATGTGATGAGGACAGTTCATAGGTCTTAAAACGTAAGCTTCGTTGTCGAGTTCCATTTTAGGGAACATATCGTCTTTGTAGTGGTCCCAATGTCCGCTCGTTTTATAGAGGTCTACGTTTCCTAAGGATGGAGTCATGACGTGTTTGTAACCCAGTTTTAATTCTTTATCTGTAATATATTCGACGAGGGTATGTCTCAATATAAAACCGTTTGGAAGCCACATAGGTAAGCCTTTTCCAACTAAGTCAGCAAACATAAAAATTCCTAAATCTTTTCCGAGTTTTCTATGGTCACGCTCTTTGGCTTCTTCTAATTCAGCTAAATGGGCGTCTAATTCTTCTTTGGTTTTAAAGCATATTCCATATATTCTTTGGAGCATTTTGTTTTTGGCGTCACCCTTCCAGTAGGCACCGCTAAACTTAGTCAGTTTAAAGTTTTTAAGCTCTTTAGTCGATTCTACGTGTGGACCACGGCAGAGGTCTGTGAAGTCTCCTTGGGTATAGCAACTTATAACGGTCTCGTTTTCGTCCATTCTCTTAATAAGATCGAGTTTATATTTATCATCTTTAAATCTATTCAAGGCTTCTTCCTTAGTGATTTCTTCTCTTTTGATGTATTTGCCGTCTTTTGCTAGTTTTCTCATTTCTGTTTCTATTTTGGGAATATCTTCTTCCGTAATCACTTTATCGCCTAAATCGATGTCGTAGTAAAATCCTTCTTCGACAACTGGTCCAACCCAAAATTTTGCTTCGGGGTATAGATGTTTTACTGCTTGAGCTAACAAATGGGCACAACTATGGTTGAGCGTATTCAATTCTTTTTCTTCTTTAAAATTTCTCATTTTTATCTTCTCCTTTTTGAAATTAAAAAGGACGGTTTAAGGAGTGTTTTTTTATAAACACGGTACCATCCTATTATAACTTTCTAACTTTATAACGTCAGTTAACCGGGAGCTCTTTCGAGTCCATCTCCGAAAGTAGTAACTAAATCCTCGAAGTCTTGCCTTCCACCTATAGCAAAATCTCTAACGTTTCTTCACTTTAGATTTAATCTCGTCTTTCATCAACAAATTTCTAAATAAATATTAGCACAACTCTATCTATTTCGCAAGTGACATTTATTATTTCTCGTCAAAAATAGGGTTTTATTGCAGGCATTTGCTATCAAACTCATCCCCGTTAACTCTTCTATAGGAGTCCTAGTGTCACCATATTTTAGGGCTTCTTTTATATTTCTTAAATTTTGTATTGCTATAAAGCTTATTTCGGGGTGGCTTATAGGAGGAGTCGATGTGAAATAGGTGTGTTTTATGAGTGGTCCGCATGAATATATAGTAACATTTTCTTTTCTTTCTTTTGGGATTGCCATAATGGAAGCTGCTTTTTGCTTGTTCCAACTTTCTTGGGTAATTTTTTGAATTCTTGAAAGACTTTGAACGAAGAATTCCCCGTTTTGAGGCAATAAATTTCTATATATTAAAGGCGGAGTCGTTTTAAGTGAGAAGACAAATATATATTCTAAAATATTGATGAGGTATTCAGTCAATAAATAAAAGTTATTTTCTTTATGAGGCTTATAAAAATTTTTAAAAGCTTTAATCAATCTATATAAATCTGTAATCTCGTTTTCACTATTAGCTTTAATACGACTTTCTATTTGTCTTCTACTATAGTATCTGTTTACACTAATCGTGCTTTCGATGCATTCTATTTGTTTTATTACACCTATACTTGAAATCGACATTTTGAATGTTAATGCAGGTCTTTTTACTGCTTCTATTAAAGAAACATTGTGTTCTAGAAATTCTTCATCAAAAAGGGGTATGAAATCGTTTTGACTATGAACAGATTCGATTAAAGTCATGGCCCTTTTTTTACCTTCATAAGAAATAGAGGTTATATCGATATCTGGTATGTGGATATATAGGTCATATCCGAATTCGTTTTCTTCTAATGAATATATGTAGTAAGGGTCGATTCCAAATTTGAAACTTTCAGATATGATATCCTTTCTTATGCCGAACGTGTAAAGATTTGTTAAATCGACTCTATATTGGAGAGTATCTATAACTTCTTTCGGTTTAGGAGGTTCTTTTTTTATTTCAGAAAAGCCGTTATTTATAGAAAGCGGTTTGTCTTCTTCTTTTAAGTAATGGACTAAAAGGTGTTTTAAAGTTTTGAATTCATGTCCATTTTGTTCATATTTATGGATAAGCTTCCAAATTTTATTCTTTTCATCGGCTGTAAATTCTAAATTCGGCACTTCAAAAATTATAGGAATTAAACTCAAGTAGTAATTATCCTTTGTAATTAAGTATTCCCTTATTATTCGATAGGACAAGTGAAGATAATTTGTGTCATATGTATTAGAGAATTGAGGGTACTTTCTAAATAAATCCCGTAAAAATACCACATCTTTTGTTTTTTTTATGATGTGCCACAAATAATCGAATGTTTTTTGGTCGATAGGCGTATAAACTGGTGTTGCTTCGGTCTTTACAAGAGAGTTATATTTTTTAATCGAAGTTCTCGCTTTTTTAATGATTTCAATCGCATTTTTATCGAGACTTTGAGGTTTTTCTTTGAGGATTTTGAATAGTTCTTTGTATAGATATTTCATGTCTACTTCAAATAAAACCGAGTAAGAGTTTCCGAATTGTATAAGGGTTTCTTCGACGAAATTTAGAAGAGCAAGAAATATCTCCAAGTTTTCTTTTTTATTGAGGATGAATTTTAAACACAAAAAAAGATCGGCAATCGTTTCGAATTCTCTAGTGCCCAGTTCTTTTTTTAGATTGGAAAATGTGAGCTTGCCCATTAAATTTAGTCTTTTTATAGTAGTTATGATATGTTCTTCGTTCATTTTATGGTCTTCTTTCTTTTGCGGGAGTTATTAGTATACTCCGTTTTTTTAATATGTAAAGTCTATTTTTCAGCTACTTTTTCTTTTAACAGATATAACGTATCGAGAGCTTCTTTTGGAGTTGTGTTATTTATGTCGATTTTTCCAAGTATAGCTTTAAGTTCGCTTTCCTTACTATCAGTAACTGGTTCAAAGTCGAATGATATCTGGTCAATGGTTGTGTGGCTCGATTTATCATCATTTTTCTCATACATCGATAAAATCTCTTTTGCTCTTTCGATTAGTTCAGGTGGCATTCCCGCTAATCTTGCAACGTGAATTCCATAGCTTTTATCGATAGGTCCTTCTTCTATTTTATGTAAGAAATATACTTGGTTGTTTTCTTCTTTAGCACTTACGTGGATATTTTTTATCGATGAAATATTTATAGCTAAATCAGTTAGTTCATGATAATGGGTGGAAAATAGGGTTTTACAGTGGATGCTTTTATTTATATATTCCAGTATTGAACGTGCCAAACTCATGCCGTCATAAGTAGCTGTTCCCCTTCCAAGTTCGTCAAAGAGTATTAATGAATTAGGGGTTGCGTTTTGGATAGCATTATTCGCCTCTTTCATCTCTACCATGAAGGTACTTTCTCCACTTACTAGATCATCAGAGGCTCCTATTCTTGTAAATATTTTGTCAAAAACAGGTAAAGTAACGCTAACAGCTGGGACAAATGAACCCATTTGAGCAAGAATTACTATAATGGCAAATTCCCTCATATATGTGCTTTTTCCACTCATGTTTGGACCTGTTATCAAAAGTGTATTCGTAAACTCGTCCATAATGATGCTATTTGGAACATATTCATTTGTGTTAACTCGTTCGACAACAGGGTGTCTACCATTCACAATATTTACATTTCTCTCTTTACAGATTGTAGGACGCACTAATTTTAGTTCTTCGCTCGCTACTGAAAGACTCGTCAAAGCGTCAATTTCAGCTATCGTTTGAGCAAGAGAAGTTAAATCGTGAATACGACTCTTTACTTTAGACCTAATCTCTTGGAATAAGGTATATTCTAATTCGATTATTTTTTCTTCAGCTCCCAATATGAGACTTTCTTTTTCTTTTAATTCGGGACTTATATAGCGTTCGGCGTTTACTAGGGTTTGTTTCCTAATCCAACCGTATTCTTCCTTTATTTTATCTTTGTTGGAATTAGTTACTTCTATATAGTATCCAAATATTTTGTTATATCCGACTTTTAGATTATTAATACCTGTCATCTCTTTGGCACTTTGTTCAATTGAGCTTATGAAGTTTTTGCCACCGCTTCTAACGCTTTTTAATTCATCGAGTTCAGCATTGTAACCGTCTTTTATTAAAAAGCCCTCTTTTAGAGTAATAGGAGCATCTTCATTAATCGATGAGGAGAGTAAATCGTGTAGCTCTTTAAATTCGTCTATGCAGTATTCGAAATTTAGCTCTTTTATACAAGAGTGTATTGTGGGAAGTACTTTTAGTGAATTGTTTAGTTGTAATAGGTCTCGGGCGTTTGCATTTCCACAGGCAATTTTTCCACAAAGTCTTTCTATATCATATACTTCGTATAAGGCTTCTTGTAGCGTGCTTCTCGTGATAAAATTTTTATTTAAGCTGTCAATTTTGTCGTATCTAGATTCGATTTTTTCTTTATTCCTCAAAGGTTTTAACATCCAAGATTTGAGTTTTCTCGAACCCATGGCAGTTTTGCATTTATCGATTAGCCATATTAGAGAGTTTTGTCTTTCTTTTAAGCGGAGCGTTTCGAAGAGCTCTAAATTCCTAATAGTATGTATATCCATGCTTAAAGTCTCTTCATCGTTTAATATATTGACTTTATTGAAATGACTTATATCTTTTAATTCTTTTACGCTCAAATAATAAAGGATATGCCTTACTCCTCTTTGAGTTTTAAGGTCGAGTTCTTTTATATAAGAGACATCTTTTTCGTAGACTTCATCGAGTTTCGAAGTATCTATATTGTAGATATTTTTAAGTTTGTTTTCAATTTCAGAATTTACGTCACTATTCAATATTATTTCTTTGAAGTTATTATTTAAAACTATGTCGATGAGTTTGCGTTCATCTTTATCTATGGTAATGGAATTCATCTCTCCTGTCGAGATGTCTGCGAATGTGATAACATAAGAAGACGGAAACTCTAGGATGCTTCCTAGGTAGTTGAAATCTTTGTTATCGAGAAAATCTAAATCGGTCATCGTACCTTTACTGATGACTTCGGTCACTTCTCTTTTTACCATTCCTTTGGTGGTTTTGGGGTCTTCCATTTGTTCACATATAGCTACTTTAAAACCCTTTGAAATCGCATCTTGGATGTATGTCTTAATCGAATGATGAGGTGCACCACACATAGGTATCCTCTCTTCTAATCCAGCATTTTTGCCAGTTAAGGTCAATCCAAGTTCACGGCTAGCAGTTATCGCATCGTCAAAAAATAGTTCGTAAAAATCTCCTAATCGATAGAAAAGAAGTATTCCTTCATAGTTCTTTTTTATTTCGTAATATTGCTTCATCATGGGACTTAAGTTTTCATAGTTTACTTCGCTCAATTTCATAAGATACCTTCTTTGTAAATAGTATTATATAATAAAAGTCAATTTTGGAAAAGATAAATTTCTAATTTATATTGACGTTTTGAATAAAAACTTTGTTATTAATCCATAATAATAGCGAAGGTGAACCTTAGTGAAGAGAAATTTTAAACTATTTTTTATACTTTTTAGTTTAGTTTTACTTACTGGATGTTTTAATAATATGTCTCCGAGTGAGAAAGTCGAAGAAATGTTCAGTAGATATGTAAGAAACGATAAAAATATTTTGACTGAGCTAGATACATATATGGAAAAACAGGATTTATCGAATAGTCAAAAAGAAAAATATAAGAAAATAATCAAGGATGAGTATGCTTCTATTAAATATAAAATTAAGGATGAACATATAGATGGCGATAGTGCCAGAGTTGAAGCCAATATCGAAGTTAAAGATTTATATAAAGGAAGTAAGTTAGCTAGCGATAATTTGATAGAACATACGATGGATTTTTATACGAACGATATATACGATGAGGATAAGTTTATAGATTATAAATTGGAGACTATGGAAAAAAATAAAGATACTATTACTTATACTGTATATATAAATTTGTCGAGAAAAGATGGGATTTGGACGATTGAAAACTTGGATAATGAGACTTTAGAAAAAATTCATGGTATATACAATTATGAAAGTGATTAAAATG
>CANDHX010000015.1 GCA_947384645.1 uncultured Mycoplasmatota bacterium
TGTTTAGCTCCTAAAAATATGAAGTGCCAACCCTTGTTCTGAAGCCTTTCGATCAGAGGTCTAGCCTCTTCTAATGAAGAGTCGCGTTCATTATCCAATCCGTCGGTCATCGTGATAACTATAGTATCTTTGGGAATGTCGCAAGTCATCTTTTGACGATTTTCAATGCGAGTTAACTCTCTTAAAAAAGTATCGTATAAAGCTGTTCCGCCGATAGCTAGATAAGAAAAACTTTTAACGTCCTCGATATCGGTGTTATCGTGTACCACTCTCGCACCATTAGAAAATAAAATCGTAGATATTTTTGTCGGATATTTGAGTTTTCTTTCTTTATCGATAAAGTTTTTAAAACCTTCTATAACCGTACTTTCAGTACCCTCTACTGATCCGCTTTTATCGATTATAAAGACTATCTCACCAGTATTTCTTGCAAATTCTTGAGTAGACGATACTATAGTTTTCTTTGCCAAAACGTCTAATTTACTATCGATGTCGCTTGCACTATTTATAGAAATTCTAGGCTTTTTGACGCTTACCAAACTGCCCGTTTTAGAGCTACTAGTTACTAGCCCTTTATTTCTATTATTTTTTAAATCTTCTAATGAAAAGCCCATAAGAAAAAAGCCCCTTTCTTTAAGTGGCTTATATTATATTCGAAAAATTCTAAATGTCAAGGAATTTATCCCAAATTATTCGGTTTTGGCTTTATGATGCGTCCAGGTAATACTTCTGGGTCGCTAAATTCGTCATTCGGTTTCATCCTATACTCTATGGTGCTTTTCTAAAATGCTTAAAACTTGACCTATTCTAAAATTTGGAAGTTTTTTTGAGTCTGTTAAGAAGATAATTTTACCCTTTAATTTTATTATACCTCTAAATATGAAATGTATCTTTTTATCTGGAGTTTTTACCTTAAGACAGCTCGGCATATATGGAAAAAATTCGCAAACCTTATCTCCTGCGTATTCTTCTAATATTTCATCTAATTCGCCTAAATCTCTAGCAAAACTGAAGGTATCAAAACTCACAAATGGAAGCGTCGTATCTTCTTTTTCTTCATTATCGACGAGCGAATACTCTAGTCCGCAAGAGTCCATAGAACTGGTGACTAATTCTTCGTCGATATCGCTATTCCTATCGAATAGTATCAATATATTCGCTTCTTCATTTAAAATTCCTACTCCATATTTTCTTCTTACTGCACTTTTTGAACCTATGCTAAAAGTGGCTAAACTGTTCGTATATAAAAATGAATTTCCCCTTGTTCTTAAAAGATTAAGCACGCTCGGTAATTGGCTCACATCTTCTATGACCCACAAATTTAATGTATCTTTCATACACCTTTTCTCTCTTGATTGACTTATATTAGCAAAATAAACACTCGATGTCAAAACATTTAAGAGAAAAATTTTAAAATATCTTCGAAAACTTCTTTATTGCCGTTTTCGTTGATGATTTCGTGTCTCATGTGCGGATATACTTTTTCTTTTATGTCGTTAAAACCTGCTAGTCTAAGTATCTTTATGGAGTCACTTCTCCCCTTATAACCTCCAGTACACACATCGTCTTCCCCTGCAAGGAAAAGAAACTTTAACTCTTTGCTAACAAGACGATATTCATAAGGTTTATGCATCTCTTTTACGAGATGAAATAAATCTAGAAAAGCCGAAACGGTAAACCCCTTTCCACAATAGGGGTCGCTATTATATTTTTTTATGTTGTCCTCATTATAACTAATCCAGTCGTTAAAACTTTTGGGCGATGCGATTTTTTTATTAAAAGAACCTACGCTCATTTCTTCCAAAAGACGAGATTTAAATCTAGAACCTTTAAAAAACTTTATTACATTTCCTAAAATTATTCCAAACTCGACTTCTCTATTATACTTTGGATACCCGGATAAAATAACTTTCTTATAGTCTTTTGAATGGCTCTTTAATAGTACTCTTGTAATGATAGTTCCCATAGAATGGGCAAAAATATATACGTCCAAGTTTTTATACCGCTTTTTAATTTCATCGGTTATCGCAATTTGGTCTTCGATTAATTTCTTATAACCATTTTTATCAGCAAAGTTACCGAGGTGTGAAGCATTAAAACCGTGTCCTCTTAAGTCGCTTGATAAAACAGTAAAACCTGCATCGTTTAATATTTTAGCAAGCTCTTCATACCTTCCTTGATGCTCTTCCATGCCGTGTATCACTTGAACTACAGCCTTAGCATTTTTTACTTCAAAAAGATGCAATTCTAATCCATAACCGTCAACCGCTTTTATTGATATTTTTTCCATACTCTTATTTCTTTCGCCTTCTATAACTTTTCTTTTTTATATTTTTAAGTCTCACTAGGATTACGAATAAAATCGATAGTATAAATACTCCCAAAACGATCGTCTTATTATGAGTCTTTATGACCTTTACAATAGATAACGGCAGACTTCTTTCTAAAAATACATCTTCTGTATCTATTAATTCACTCCTATAAAAGTATTTAATCGTACCTATTTTATCGCCTTTTTTATCTTTAAATTCCAAAGAATTTTTTCCCTCGTATACGGCTTTTATATCGTCTTTAGATGAGATATCTATATATTTAGTAATCCTTTTACCGGTCTTAACTTCATATTTTTCTACTTTAGAATTAACAACTGGCAATACTTCTACTAAATCACCAATCTCGAATAATACCTCATCTTTATAATTTTTATCCATAAAATCTATAAGAGCTAGAGTATCTTCCAAATTATAAGCTTTTCTATAGTCGTGTTTTGCTCCTAGAGTTATGATGATTAAATCTCTACCATTACTTTCTACTAGTGCTGAAATACAGACTCCCGCATTATTTGTAAATCCAGTTTTACTACCCAAAATTCTATTCACGTCTGCATTTAAAAATTTGTTATACATGTTTAATGTGCTTTCCACCTTTAACCCGTTTGTTAAAGTATAATTTTTTGTACAATATATTTTTTTGAATAAAGGGTTTTCTAAAGCGTGATTTAAAAATATGAGAATTTCATTTAGGGTGCTAAAATGTTCTTTATCATCATACCCCGTCACATTTACGAAATGGGTATTGCTTAATCCTAAGCTCTCTACCTTTTCATTCATCAACTCTACGAATTTTTCGGTCGACCCAGAAATACTTTTTGCCAAACTGATAGTTGCATCGGCACCAGAAGGCAATATAGAAGCGTACAAAAGGTCTTCATAAGTCACTACGTCGCCAACTTTTAAATGGGCAATCGAAGCATCGTATGGAACTTCTTTTAACATATCGTATGTTATAGTAACGTTTTTTTCCAAATCATCTATATTTTCTATAGCTACTAAAGTCGTAACTATTTTTGTAAGGCTTGCGATGCTCACTCTTTGATTTGCATCGATTTCATACAAAACTTCTTTTTCCTCTACATCATATATGACCATTTTTGATGAATGCAATGGTGGTAAAGAAGATGCAGCTATTTCAAGCGGTATTAAAATAGACAAAAAAATAGTACTTAATATAATCTTTATTTTATTCATAAATTCCTCTTTAAATTTGTTTTTTCTTATATTCATCGAACTCAGTAAAAGAAGTTAAATCGTCGCTCACGACGTACCTGTTTAAAACTCCGTTTTCTCTAATGCTTATAACCAAAATTCTATTCATCTCTTCGTCATCTTTTTCTAGTAGACTTACAAATTCAAAATTTTGAATAAAATTTTCATCTTCGACAAAAGATAATATCGCACCCAATATTTTTTCATAATCGGCATGTCCTACAAAACCGCACTTTGGTATAGATGAAATTTGAGAGAATAAGTTCATTGCCTTCTCGACGTTACTTTCTCCTTCTAAATGTTTTGCTATCTCTATAATCCTATCGTCTTGATACACACCTCCAAAACTGTCGAGATATCCAATCGCTAAATCTAACCCTTTTAATTCGTCTTTTGATAAGTGCCCCACTTCATAACTTTCGGCTTCAGCTTCTTCTAGATTGTGGTCGTTTTTTATGAAATCTTCTTTAGAAATGGCAAAGTTTCTCGTCTGTAACCCAAACTTTATAAAAGCAGCATCAAAAGTCGGGTCGACAAAATAATCGACTCCGTCTGCCGTAATTAAAACATAATCGTGTTCTTCTTCGTGTAAAATATCGCTTTCTAAATTAGCTCTATAACACAAATAATCGTAACTTGCTGCAAAGGAAGAACAAATGGCACTACCCCTTACAATACCCGTAAATATATTTCGGGATAACTTCTCTATTTTATTTGCATATGTCGTATGTTCATAGACGTTTAGATTATAAGTCAAAGTTTTTCCTAGTTCGTTATAGAGATACTTATATTTTTGTAAATCGCTCCATTCGTCCTTAAGACCTGCAAGTATTCTATCAAAAATTTCTAAACCTTCAAAAAATTCATAACTAGATATTGGTATTATAGGAGTACTTCCTGGATTACCAGTTTTAAATTGCACCTTCATTTCGGGAACACACTTGGATATAGTAGACATCACTTCTCTGCTCGGATAATAAAGACTAGTGGCAACTGGTTTAATGAAATCTTTAAAATTAGCTAAAATATATTCTAAAATCTCTAAATCGATAGTATCTATGTTTTCTAATACGGAATTTTTAACTACTATCCTATTGCCGATTTTAATATCAATAGGCATTTCTAATTTGCTTTTATCTAAAGATTTATCTCTATCCAAATCTATTAACATAAAAATCTTTCCTTTCAAAATAGTTTAGAGTTCTCTAAATATTATAGCATAGATACTTGCCAGTTTTTTAAAATATATTTTTTCATTTGTAAACGATTTGCAAATTACAAATTTTTGATAAAATTAAATTGACAAAAAAAAGATTTTAAAGTATTATTTATATAGCATGATGTAATGTCATGCTGGCTATCCTCCGTTTTTAGGAAATAGTCAACCAAAACCCCCTGAAGAGAGCCATGATTAATTGGCTCTCATTTTTGTTATTTTAGATTAAATTTTGTTAAAATTCATATGAAAAAGTTTAAAAAGTGTTAATTATGATTAAAAAAATTCAATAAAAATGCTACCTAATATAGTACAAATAGTACCTTTAAAATGGCATAATATTTATACGAGGAGACTTAATTATGTTAGATAAATCATTTCAGGAAATAACAAGTAATATTAAAAATGCCATTACTAAAACTCAATTAGCAATTATGACAGATGCTAATAAAAAATTAGTTAATTTGTATTTTAATATTGGCAAAACATTGGAAGAAAATAGTAGTTGGGGAAATAAATTTATAGATAATGTTGCAATAGAATTAAAATTATCATTTCCTAATTTAAAGGGATTTTCGGTTCGTAATTTAAAATATATGAAATCTTTTTATAATGAATATAAAGAAGATGAAGAATTTGTGCAACTGGTTGCACAATTACCCTGGAAACATAATATTACATTAATGCAAAAAGTAAAAACAAAGAAATTCGCAAATGGTATATGAATAAATGTTTAGAAGAAGGTTGGTCTGATAGTATTCTTGTATATCAAATAGATACTAATCTTTATGACAGACAAGTAACTGCAATAAAACATAATAACTTTGGATTAACATTAAAACAAAATAGTGATCTTGCAAACAATATGATGAAAGAACCTTACGTATTTGATTTAATTGAATTAACAGAAGATTACAAAGAAAAAGAATTAGAAAACAAAATGTTAGAAAGATTAAAAAACATTTTGCTTGAACTAGGTAATGGTTTTTCTTTTGTTGGAAATCAATACAAAATAACAATAGATAATCAAGATTTCTATATAGATTTATTATTCTATCACATTAAATTAAAATGCTATATTGCAGTGGAATTAAAAGTTGTAGAATTTAAACCAGAGTTCGCTAGCAAAATGGGATTTTATCTTACGGCTTTAGATGAAGAGGTAAAAGATGAAAATGATAATCCTTCAATTGGAATAATACTATGCCAAAACAAAAGCAATAAAATCGTTGATTATACTTTAAAATATATAAATAAGCCTGTTGGAGTTAGTGAGTATAAAATATTTGAACAATTAACCAAAGAAATTCAAAAAAATTCACCTTCTAATGAAGATATTAATATCCATTTAGATAATATAGAATAGTAATGAAAAAGTTAATAACAGAATTATTTTCTGAATTTGAAAAGATAAATATAAATAAATAACATTTAATAAATGTTTTCTTAATCTTGAAAAATACAATTTATACATAAGAAATTTTAGATATTTCGTTTAATAAACGACTAGATATGTCTGTCCAAAAGAAAGTCAAATAAAAGAAGAACTAATAACATCTTAAAACAAAAACTCAAATTTCCATTGAAATAATGTTGTCGGTTATGCGAAGGCAGATGTTTATCGATGGAAATAAAAGAATTGCTATATTTGCTATCAAAATAATGATAGAAAACGGGTGTGGAATTATCACTATCGCTCAAGAAAATCAAGAAACCTTTTATGAGAAACTTATTAGATATTATGAAACCGGAGATATGCTAGATTTAAAGCAGTGGATTTATGATTATTGTATAGATGGAATTGATTTAAACAATAAAACTCGAGAAGAAAGCTAAAACATAAATTTTATAGAATATGAATAGAGCCATGATTAAGTGGCTCTCATTTTTTAAATGATTTAAAGCCCACATAAAAAAAGATTGAATCTAAAACAGACATCAATCGTTATCTTCGAAAATTTTAAGTTTATCTTTTTGGTCGATAGTCACGAGTACTAAGTCATCGTAAGAACTAATTTTTTTCTTCTTTAATTCGTCTTTTAACCATTTCTCTTTTATATCTAGTTCTTCCAATTTTTCACGTTTAACTTTGCCTTCCATGACTAATTCATCACAAAAAGTTTGTTTTGTACCTTTCTTTAATTCCATTTTAAAATCGATTGGCGTACTAGTCTGATATTCTTCTTTAGGAAGAAAACTTATCTCGCCATTAGTTTCTAAAATTGCATAATTTAAAACGTCCAAATCGTAGTAACCTTTAAGCCTTGCTTGTTCTATAAACTTATAAATAGGTATCTTTGTTTTTCGCAAATTATCGATAATAAAATTTCCATTTTCCATTAAAACGACAGCTCTACCATTTAATAATTCATTTGCTTCTTCGCTTTTAATTGAAAGATATGATAAAATGAAACCGACAAATCCGAATATTAAAATTGCAATAACTCCATTTATAAAGTGGTCTTCTAAACTTAAAATTATATCCGCTGCAATACTTCCAATGGTTATCCCGACTATGTAGTCATATACAGTAAGTTGAGAAATCTGTTTTTTTCCAAGCATCTTAGTCACTATAAATAAAGCTATTATCGATATGATTGAACGCATTGCTATCATTACGGCTTCATTATAATCAATCATTAATATCACCTTTTTTATTATGTACACAAAATTTATTGAATATGAAAAAAATTAGTAATCGCTTTATTACTAATTCTTTTAAATACTATTTTACGACGATACTTACAATCTTATTTGGAATTATGATAGTTTTCACTATCTCTTTTCCCTCTATATATTTCTTTATATTTTCATTAGAAAATGCTTTTCCTTTGATTGTCTCTTTGTCTTCATCGGCAGTGACTTCGATACTTGCACGTAGTTTTCCATTTACTTGAACCCCTATTTCATAGCTATCTGTTATCATCTTATTCTCATCATATTCTGGCCAAGGACTCTCTGTAAAAGGTGTTCCCAACTTACAAATTTCATTCACTTCTTCTGTAATATGTGGAGCAATCGGATTTAACAAATGTAGAAGCGTTCTATAATCCTTCCTAGTGATACAATCCATTTTATCGTAACTATTTAAAAGTATCATAAGAGCTGAAACAGCCGTATTATAATTCATCGTTTCTATATCGTTTGTGACTTTCTTTATAGTCTTGTGAATATCGCTTTCCAATTCTTTTGAATATTCTTCACTATCGTTCAATTTTGATTGTAAACGATATACTCTATCCAAAAATTTCTTACATCCCTTTAGTCCATTCTCACTCCAAGATGCATCCTTAGAATAATCTCCTATGAACATCTCATAAGTTCTTAGAGCGTCGGCACCATAGTTTTTAACCATGTCATCTGGATTGACAACATTCCCTCTACTCTTACTCATCTTCTCGTTATTCTCGCCCAAAATCATACCATGAGCTACACGTTTCTTAAATGGCTCACGAACTGGAACTATACCTCTATCGAATAAAACTTGATTCCAAAATCTTGCATAAAGTAAATGTCTTGTAGCATGTTCCATTCCTCCGTTATATAAATCGACTTGTCCCCAATACTTCATAGCATCCATATCGGCAATACCATTTTCACACTTTGAATCCATATAACGAATCCAATACCAACTAGAACCAGCCCAGTTTGGCATCGTATCAGTTTCTCTTTTAGCCGGTCCACCACATTTAGGACAGGTTGTATTTACCCAATCTTCAACTGTCGATAAAGGACTTTCTCCATTATCCGTTGGCTCATAAGAAGGAACATCTGGTAAAATTACTGGAAGTTCATTTTCTGGTACTGGCTCCCAACCACATTTAGAACAATACACCATTGGTATAGGTTCTCCCCAGAAGCGTTGACGAGAGAATATCCAATCTTGAAGTCTATAGTTGATTTTCTTTCTACCGACTTTGTTTTTTTCTAAAAACTCTATCATTTTATCGATAGCTTCTTCTTTGTTTAAACCGTCTAAAAATCCAGAATTTATATGAAGACCATCACCGATGTATACTCCTGTCTCTTCTTTGCTATCCTTATTAGCAATGACGTGGATTATAGGAATATTGTATTTTGTTGCAAAGGCATAATCTCGCTCATCGTGAGCTGGCACCATCATAATTGCACCTGTTCCATAACTGGATAGTACATAATCGGATATCCAAATTTCGACTTCTTCGTTATTGACAGGATTAATAGCTAAAAGTCCTTCGATTTTTACACCAGTTTTATCCTTAGTCATATCAGTTCTTTCGATTTCACTTTTTTGTCGAGCTTCCTCTTGGTATTTCACTACCTCATCATAATTAGAAATTTTATCTTTATATTTTTCTAAATACTCGTGCTCGGGAGATAACACCATGGCAGTGACTCCGAATAAAGTATCACATCTAGTTGTAAAAACTGTCAATAAATCATCGGTATCTTTTAATTTAAAATCTACTTCAGCACCGATACTTTTTCCTATCCAATTAATTTGGGCGGTCTTAATCTTATCTAAAAATTCTGTGTCTTTTAACCCTTCTATTAAACTATCGGCATATGCACTCATCTTGAGCATCCACTGATTTTTGAGTTTCTTCGTTGTAGCATGTCCACATCGCTCACACACTCCTCCAGCAGCATCTTCATTCGATAATCCAGTTTTACAATTAGGACACCAATTTATTTCTTTCTCGGCTTTGTAGGCTAAGCCTTCTTTATAAAATTCCAAAAATTGCCATTGAGTCCATTTATAATACTCGGGATCAGTCGTGGCAAACTCACGTGACCAATCAAAAGATAATCCCAAAGACTTAATCTGGCTCTTAAAAGTCCCAATGCAGTCCTTTACCATATTAGCAGGATACACCTTATTTTTAATCGCATATAGCTCGGCTGGTGATCCAAAAGCATCCCATCCCATCGGAAATAAGACATTGTATCCTTGAGCTCTTTTTAGTCTAGCCAAAGAATCTAGAGCTGTATAACTTCTAACGTGCCCGACGTGTAATCCAGACCCGCTCGGATATGGAAATTCGACTAATACGTAGTACTTCTTCTTATCCCCTCCGTTAATCGCCTTAAAACTTTCTTTTTTATCCCATATATCTTGCCATTTTTTTTCTATCTCACTAAAATTATAATTCATTTTTACCAAATCCTTTCAAAATCAAAATTTTTCCCAATATCTCATACAAGGCGTAAATAAATATTATCATCATAAATAATCCCAAAATGAGCTCGAGTATTATATTATCTGTTATCGTGATGACTATTATAAGAGTTAAAGATATGATTAAAGCATCTAAAAAACTTATAATAGCTGCAAAAGACTTTTTGTCTATACTATCTTCTTTTAAACGAAATTTAGAAATCAAATATCTGAGTTCTGACGAAATGCCATTTTTTGAAGAACGTTTCTTTTTTCTCAACTTACTTATCAAATATATCGTCAGTCGTCCTATAAAGGTGAAAATAAACGTAAATAAGAAAAGTACTAATTTTTCCATCGACACACCACCCTCCAATAAAAAAGAGTAAGCTCATCCAAAGGACGAATTTACTCGTGGTACCACCTTAATTTTTTCTTTAATAGTCTATATGGTGACAATCCCTTTCTCAATCGGAAGACAAGTTCATAAGAAAATCAATCCAGGACCTCTCAGCAAATAGCCCATTCTCTTATTAGATTGTTTATCTTACTAATACTTCTTCGTCTCTTTGCGAATAAAGTTATTATATTAAAATTCGCTGACATATTCAAGTAGTTTTAAAAACATTTTTATAAATATGTCGCCAAGTCCTTGTGCAGCGAGTTTTCTAATAGCAATACGTTTCTTCTTGACATCGTCCTCTGAAAATATAATCTCGTTTACCTTTTCTTTTAATCTCGTAGGTATTTTTAAATCGCTAATGATTCTATCGATATCTTCGTTTATTAGCCTTACAGCATCGATTTCGATGTCTCTACCTTTACAGTTGATACTCAATTGTTCAGCTGTACTGACAAGCGGTGTCTCGACGACGAAATCTTGGTCGTCCAAATAGGTTTTGACGTTTAGTCTATTTGAACCCAAGAACACGATTACATCGTCCGCTAGTCTCGTATTTCTAAATCTTATCTTATAACTTCTATTAGGAGGTACTACTTCCTTTTTACCTTCTAGAGGTCTTATTATAACTGTAAAATTATTCGGAAGATAATTGTAATCAATTGAAGTTGTCATGAAATTACCTTCCTTATAGGCATTCGTTGAACCGTCATCTTCATAAAGTTTATAAGTGTTATTTTTACCGGGGAAGATATGGACTTCCATTTTAACTGGGTTTCCGACGTCGTTTCTATTGTTTTCATCTAGTATAGCTAAAGGTATTATGCCACCTTGCTTGGCAAAAACTGGATAATCTTCATCTTGAAAGAAAGATATGTATCTCTTTCCACCTGGGAACTTCTTACCCGTTTTAAAATCGTACCACATGCCGTTTGGCAAAAATAATTTGACGACTGACCTATTCATGACAGCATCTTTTCGGTCTGTGATAGGTGCTATAAAGAGTTCTGTTCCAAAATAATATTCGTTTTTATAAGTAGGTTCATCGTATAATTCTGGATACCTATAATATAGTGGTTGTATCAAAGGTAGTCCCGTTTTAGAATATTTATACGATTCACTATAAAGATATGGAATTAGTTTATGTCTGACATTCGTATAATCTCTTACTATTTTGTGCGTTTTAACATCCCAATTCCAAGGTTCCCTTTTATAATAATGACCACTCTTAGAACTAAATCTGAATATTGGACTATAAGTTCCTAACTGAACAAATCTCGTATATAATTCGTTATCTTCTATTCCATCTTTAAACCCACCTATTGGATGTGACCACCAAGAAACGCCCAAATTTGAACTCGTCGAATTGAATTCTGGTGTCATCTTTAAAGTTTTCCAATCGACCAAAGTTTCCCCACTATTATAAACGGGGTATAAGTGAGACGCTACAAGACCATTTCGAGAAAGGATTAAACCTCTCTTGTTCGGTTGATTTTTTAAATAGTTGTAAAAATAATAGTTCATCATGCGAAGAGCATATATATCTTTACCTCTATAATCTAAAGAATAAAAATCGACACCCATTTCTTCTAACGGCTTAATAAAAGTATTAAAATAATTGCCCATAAATCCTTTATCATAAACGTTAAAAGGAACTTCCACCGCTTCACCATTGCTCGTTGCGGGAACTTTTTCTAGTTCTAGATTTAAAGCCACTCTAATCTTATCTTCGTGCAAATTTTTAATTAAGTTTGCCGGGTCGGATATTCTTTCTTTATTAAAAGTGACATCGTTATCGCTCCACTTATTCAAAAGAAGAACGCTCATAGGAATTTCGTATTTCTTAAATTTAGAGACCAAAGAGTATATGGCATTTGCATCGTATGCTTCATCTCTATTCCACCAAACACCTAGAGCAAATCTCGGAATTAATGGTGGATAGCCGGTAAGTTTATAATAATCTTTTAAACAAAAACCGAAGTCTTTTCTATACATAAATACGTATGTATCGATTCTCTCATCGCTTCTCTTTCCGACACTTCCGTCTTTATTAAAAATCAAACTCTTGGAGTCATCCAAAGACACGAAACCATCCGTACTATATAATCCCTTTTCTAACTTAGGAATAGATTTCATATCGTCTAAACTCGTACAAGTACTCTTAAAGTTTCTAGCTTCTGCTTGTGTAAAAAACCACACCTTATCGGTTTCGGTAAGCTTGATTTTTAAATACTGGTCTGGAGAAAACCTAGTACCTGTGAAAGGCATTTCTTTATCGTATATCAGTTCAAAATATGAAGTTTTCAAGTTGAGTTTCTTCTCGTCTTCTTCGACCAAAACTCTAGGTACATCGAAATCTCTAAAACGGGCAAGTTCAGTAGGTCTATCTTCAAACACGCCGGATTCGCTATACTCGAGTCTTACGAGTATCTCACTTAAAACTGTAATTCGATATTTAAGTCCTTTGTAAATAGCTTCGTTTTTACTGACAGCTTCATTATAATTGAGTCCAAATCTTGCTTCAAATTCGTCCATATCCATCATCCCTAGCTTTATTCTATAAGTATTTTAACATATTGTTGGGCTATTCATCAAGTGGTTATTCGGGTTAAAAAATATTCGTACTAATTTTTTAATTCACCTAATTTACTCATTTCTATTTCAAAAGTTGAATACCCAAAATATTCATTGTCGTCACTACAAAAGTCTAATGTAAATACCAAAGTATTATTATATCTTAGTATCTCCAAATCGATTTTTAAACACATATGAGCTATGCCGTTTACCATCAAATAATAATCGCACAGAGTTTTTTCTGACATGTTGATTTTAGTATATTTTTCAATATTTAATAGTTCATTAATCGGTTTCGAGACTATAAAATGAATAGAAAAAATGTCACCACCTATTTCGCCTATTAAAGTTATTTCTAATTCATTAACTTTTTCTGTGATTCTTTTGTTTTTAACTTCATCAAATTTTGAAATCACTACTTTTGTAATTTCATATTCCAATTTCTCATTTTCTACATCATTACTTTTTGCTATTTTAAACATAACAATATCTCCTATCAGCATTTTTCGACATTTCTTTAAAATTCAAGCATTTATAATTTATA
>CANDHX010000016.1 GCA_947384645.1 uncultured Mycoplasmatota bacterium
GAAGGAAATGAACGTCATGAAGAGAAATGAAATGATAAAAAAGAAAGAAAGATTTAACTTCATGATAAAAAAGGGGAAATATATAAAGGATAAGTATTTTGTGATATATTATTCTTCTAGTGAAAAGGAAAATAAAACGTCGTTTGGAATAGCTATAAAGAGCTCTCTTGGCAAGGCCGTTATTAGAAATAGGTTAAAAAGGCAAGTAAGAGCTATCATAGATAAAAATAAAAAGCTATTTCCAAATGGCCGAGATTATATTATAATGATAAGGAATGAATGTTTAAATGCAGATTTTTCTGTTATGGACGAATCTCTAAATGTTCTTTTGAAAGGAATAAAATAAATGAAGAAAAACAAAAAGTTAGTTCTTGTTCTCTTATCTTTAATTATACTCTGTACGGGTTGTACGAAGTATTTATCGAGCGAAGATAGAAAAAAAATAGTAAATGAAGTAACTGGACAAGCACTGACGTCGAATATTTTGTGTTTGCCAGAAGATGAAAAACTTTTAGAAATTTATGAAGAAAATAAAGAACAAATGGATGTCGACTATGATTCATTGAATCCGTGTGTCGATTATAAGCCGAGCGATGTAAAATATAAGGGACTATGGGAATCGTTTTTTGTAAAACCACTTGCGTTTGTCATAATAAAGCTTGGTACTTTTGTCAAAAACTATGGAACTGCAGTCATTCTTTTAGGTATTTTGATTAGATTGATTTTATTGCCATTTACTAAGAAAACGATGATGCAATCTGAAAATATGAAGAAAGCTCAACCGGAATTACAAGCTATTCAAAGAAAATACGGAAATGCCACTGACCAAGCGACTGCTATGCAAATGAGCCAAGAATTGATGATGGTTTACAAAAAATATGATATTTCGCCAGTAAGCGGTTGTTTAGTTCCATTTATACAGTTACCTATACTCTTAGCATTTTTAGAGGCAATAAATAGAGTTCCAGCCATTTTTGAAGGTTCATTTCTTACTTTGCAACTCGGAACTTCTCCTTTCGTCGGTATAAAAAATGGAAATTATCTTTATATAATATTGATAGCATTAATCATAGCTACGACATATTTTTCTTATAAATATACGATGAATGCTTCTACTGGAAATAAAGACCAAGATAGACAAATGGAAATGACGATGAAATTTATGATAGTGTTTATTTCTATTGCATCTTTGAGCCTACCAACAGCATTAGCTCTTTACTGGATAGTATCAAATGGATTTATGATAGTTCAAAATTTCGTTTTAAAGAAATTATCTAAAGATGATAAAAAAGTAAATGTGGGAAGAGTTAAAAACCAAAAATCTTCTAAAAAGAAAGGTAAGTAGTAATATGGAAGTACATAAATTTTCAGGTAAAGAATACGAAGAGGTTTTAAATGAAGCTTTAGAAACTTTAAACGTATCTAAAGATGAAGCTATCATTTATAGTGAAGAAAAGAAGCAAGGATTGTTTAAAGGAAAAGTAATCGAATTAACGGTCACACCTTATGTCGAAGTTCTAGAATATATAAAAGAATATCTAACAGATTTGCTCACAACTATGGGATTAGAAGTTAGTTTTGAAACGAAGATTAGAGATAATCAATTACAGGTTAAAATGTATTCTAACGATAATCCTTTGCTTATAGGTCGTGACGGAAAAAATCTATCTGCTTTACAGACGGTTATTAGAAGTATTGTAAAGAACAAGTTCGGAAAATCTCCTTATGTCTCTTTGGATGTCGAAAATTATAAAGATAAACAAGTTATGTATTTAGAAAAAACTGCTAGAAGAATTGCCAAAGAAGTAAGTCAAACGAAAATAGCAGTCGAGCTTGACAATATGAATTCTTATGAAAGACTTATCGTACATAATGCCGTTGCCAATTTCGAAGGTATATATACAGAGAGTGTCGGCGAAGACCCAAATAGGCATGTCGTCATAAAGCCAAAAGAGGAATGATTTCTTCTTTTTTTATTTACTTTTTTAAAATTTTATTATATATTATGAGTCCACGCAAAAAGGAGTTGTTTTTATGAAAGATTTAAAGAATTTATCGAAATTTCGCCATTTTTCATACGAAGACATTTTGAATAGTAAGTTTGACTATAAAAAAGAGGGAAGATTTGTTTTTAAATTGGATGAGTCCTCTTGTCTTTATGCATTTGCGATTGATAATTTCGGTTGGGACCACATCGGTGCTTATGTCGTATACTTCGACCTTAGAAAAAAACCGTATAGAATTCCTACAGCAGAAGAAATGGAATTTTTGAAAAATGCTTTTTTTGAACAAGATGAAGTCGTCATAGAAGTACATCCTAAGAAAGAAGATTACGTGAATATCAACGAATATATGCTTCACTTGTGGCGTCCTAATAGGGAGGATTTACCGCTTCCACCTTCGGTAAACTGTTTTGAGAATATAGAAGTAATCGATTTAGATTGGGGAAAATCGCTATTAGTAGAAACTTTGAGAATTGAAGGTTGGGAAATCTATAAAGTAAGCATAATGATAAATGGAAAAAAAGTTAATAGATATCCTTCTTGGAATGAAATGTGTCAGGCTAAAAAGATCATCTGTGGAGAAGACGTCTATGCCTTACAATATCACATGGCACAAGTTAACAATTTTGAAAATTCTATTTGTCTCTACGTGCCTTCTAAAGATATGAAATTTCCAATACCTGAGCCATTTATGGTAGGAAAAAGAAATATAGAAGATGTAAAAGCTTTAGAGATGAGAAAACAAAATCCTAACGAATATGTCTATTTGTAAAAGAGATGTTACGGTTTTAAATAAAAAACTTTACAATCAGTTCATTATAATATATAGTATAGCTCTATCGAGATGATTTTATGAGAAATTTAAACCATTTAAACAGATATTTTATGGGAAATAGAGAGGATTTTTCTACCCTTATGGAAGAGGGTACCTTTAATAAAGAATATGTGATTCCCGCAAATGGTGGTATGTTACATTTATTGTGTTCTAATACCTTGGGTTGGGACCACATTTTTTTCAAAGTCGTTCTAGATACTGTTTTATCCAAGTATCGAATGCCTAGCAGTATAGAAATGGAACGCATTAAAGACCTATTTTTTGAGAGCGATGAAGCAGTAATCGAAGTACATCCTAAAAAAGAAAATTATGTCAATATCGATTCTAACGTTTTGCACCTTTGGAAACCTAACCTAATCGAACTTCCTTTGCCTCCAAAAATTAAAGAATTCGTAGAATTAGATTTAATTAGAGTAGACGATAAAACTCAACTTTTAATCAAAAGAGGAGAAAGTGGCGGGTGGATTGCCTATAGAGTGAGCGTTTTAGAGTATGGTAAAAAGATAAATAGAAAACCTTCTTGGGATGAAATGTGTTTAGCAAAAAAGATGTTGATTGGCGAAGAGGAAGAAGCTATCCAATATCACGCAAGAGGTTTAAACGAAGGAGAATTTTCTCTTACATTATGGATACCACCTTTGGATATACAATTTCCTTTACCAGAAGCTTTTTTAGTCGGTATCCGAAATGATGAGGATGAAAATGAAATAGTTAATAAAATAATGTTTAGACCTCATGAATACGCATTTAGAAAATAGGCAAGCATTCGTTTTGTTTGCCTTTTAATATGAAATAAATTTTGTTATAATCTTTAAGAAAGAGCGAAGGGATAGTAAAATGGAAGATACAATTTGTGCAATAAGTACTCCGATAGGTGTAGGTGGCATTTCGATTATAAGAGTAAGCGGAAACGAATCTATAGAGATAGTCAATTCAATATTTAAAGGAAAAGATTTAGAAAAGAGTGAAAGCCATACCATAAATTATGGTCATATCGTGGAAAATGGCGAGATTATAGACGAGGTTTTAGTTTCTATTATGAGAAAGCCCAGAACCTATACTACTGAAGATGTCGTAGAGATAAACTTGCACGGTGGCATAGCAACGACTAATAAAGTTTTAAAGATTTTGTTGGATAAAGGCTGCCGCCTTGCCGAACCTGGAGAATTTACTAAAAGAGCATTTTTAAATGGTCGAATCGATTTATTAAAAGCCGAAGCTGTCCAAGATGTTATAAATTCTGAAAACGAGTTTGCAAGAAAACTTTCGGTCGGTCAGCTTTCGGGAAAATTATCTCAAATCGTAAGAGAATTAAAGAATGAATTAATCGGTTTAGAGGCAAACATAGAGGTCAATATAGATTACCCCGAATATGAAGATATCGAAGAAATGACTATTGTTAAAATTAGAGATAAGCTTGCCGATTTAAGCTCTTTACTAGAAAACATGATAAAGGAAGCAAATACCGGAAAAATCATCAAAAACGGGATAGATGTTGCAATTATAGGAAGACCCAATGTCGGTAAGAGCAGTCTTTTGAATGCGTTACTCGAAGAAGAAAAGGCGATAGTAACTGATGTCGAGGGGACAACTCGAGATATAGTAGAAGGAAAGATGATACTAAATGGCATTGCGATAAACTTTATCGATACAGCCGGAATTAGAGAAACACTCGATGTAGTCGAAAAAATTGGAGTCGAAAAGAGTATAAAGAAAATTCTAGAAGTCGACCTCGTCATCTTGGTTTTAAACGGAAATGAAGAATTGACTAAAGAGGATGAGAACCTATTAGAAAAAGTCAGAGATAGACGTCATATAGTATTTGTCAATAAAAACGATTTACCTAAATTAATCGATTTAGATAGCGGTATTTGTGCAGTATATGGAAATACGAAAGACTTAAACGGATTAGATGCTCTAAAAAGAGAAATCGTCGACCTTTTTAACGTGGAAAATATCGATAAAAAAGACTTTACTTACATATCCAATGCTCGAGAGTTATCTCTAATAGAAAAAGTAAAGGTTTCTTTAGATAAAGCTCTTAGCTCTTTGGATGATGGAGTACCAGTCGATTTAATAGCAATCGATTTAAGAACGGCGAGAGAACATTTAGGCGAATTATTGGGCGAAACTTTCGACGAAGAATTGATAGATGAATTATTTAAAAGATTTTGTTTAGGGAAGTGAAAATGATGAAATATGAAGTTATTGTAGTAGGTGGTGGTCATGCTGGAATAGAAGCTGCCCATGCGACTGCCAAAATAGGTCATGAAACATTACTCATAACTGGAAACATAAGAAATATAGGGGACATGCCTTGCAATCCCTCTATAGGAGGAACTTCTAAGGGCGTCATAGTAAGAGAAGTTGATGCCCTTGGTGGACTCATGGGTAAAATCGCCGATAAGTCTTTATTACAGATGAAAATGTTGAACGGAAGCAAGGGACCAGCTGTACAATGCTTAAGGTCTCAAGCTGACAAAGAGAAGTATCCAGCAAATATGCAGAACGCTCTTTTAAACCAAGAACACTTGACTTTAAAAGAAGGCTTGGTCGAAGAAATTATTACCTCTCAAAATAAAATACAAGGCGTCGTATTAGAGGACGGAACTGAAATTTTTTGCGAGTCATTGATTCTTACAACAGGGACGTATCTAAAGAGTAACATTTTGAGGGGAAGCGAAAGCACGGAAGAGGGTCCTCATGGAGAACGCAGAAGCAACCATTTAAGCGACGATTTGAAAAGTAAAGGTTTTAAGATTATTCGACTTAAAACTGGTACACCTCCAAGACTCGATGCCAATACAATCGATTATTCTAAATTAAAGGAAGAACTAGTAGACGATGTAAAGTACTCTTTTAGCCACGATGAAGAAGCTAGATATGAAGTATCTAAACAGGAGA
This sequence comes from uncultured Mycoplasmatota bacterium, assembly GCA_947384645.1. Classification (GTDB taxonomy): domain Bacteria; phylum Bacillota_I; class Bacilli_A; order RF39; family UBA660; genus RUG11867. The sequence goes on from CANDHX010000016.1 coordinate 5,743, forward strand.
AATGTTACCTCGTATATACAAATGAGTTGACGCACGAAATAATAAAGGCCAATTTAAAGAAATCGGCTATGTATGGCGGTTATGTGAGCGGTGTCGGTCCTAGATATTGTCCGAGTATCGAAGATAAAATCGTAAAATTTAAAGATAAGGAAAAGCACATTTTATTTTTGGAGCCTCAGAGTATGGAAAAAGGCAGCAAGTATTATGGCGCTCTTTATCTTCAGGGTTTTTCGACTTCTATGCCAAGAGATGTTCAAGAAGAAATGGTTCACAGTTTAGTTGGATTGGAAAATGCAAAAATTTTAGAGTATGCCTATGCTATCGAGTACGATGCCATAGATCCTTTACAGGTAAAGCCTTCTTTGGAATCGAAAATAATCGAAAACCTGTTTACAGCAGGACAGATTAATGGAACTAGTGGATATGAAGAAGCGGCTGGGCAAGGTATTATTGCGGGCATCAATGCTTCATTAAAATTAAAAAATAAAGAGCCTCTTATTTTAAAAAGAAATGAAGCTTATATCGGAGTGTTGATAGACGATTTAGTCACTAAGGGTACTATAGAACCTTATAGAATGCTCACATCTCGAGCTGAATATAGATTAATTCTAAGACACGACAATGCCGATTTGAGATTGAGAGACTACGGTTATGAGGTAGGACTAATTAGTAAAGAAGCGAAAGAGAGATTGGATTTTAAAAGAAAAGAAATAAAGAGAATTAAGAAATCGATTCAAAAAGAAAAAATCAAAAAAGAATGTCTAGTCGACATAATCGACAATGCAAGAACGATGAGCATATATGAACTGATAAAAAGACCTCTAGTCGATATGGATGTTTTATTGAAAGTCGTTCCGACGTTTAAAGATGTCGATAAGGAGATTTTAGAAGAAGTAATCATAGACGTGAAGTACGAAGGATATATCGAGAAAACTTATAGAGATGCCGAAAAATTATTGAGAATGGAGAGCAAACAGATACCCGCTGATATCGATTATGATAAGGTGCAAAATTTAGCTACAGAGGCTCGACAAAAACTCAAAAGCGTAAGACCACTTACGATAGCTCAAGCTAGCAGAATTAGCGGAGTAAATCCAGCTGATATTTCTATACTTCTCGTATATTTGAAGAAAGAGTACGGTAAAAATGAGTGAACAAGAATTTATCACCGAATTAGAAAAAATTGGAATTAGTGTGTCCCTTGAACAGTTGGAATTGTTTAGAAAGTATTCATCATTTTTGCTTTCGTATAATGAACATACCAATTTGACGGCTATAAGGAATACGGAAGACGTCTATTTGAAGCATTTTTTCGATTCTTTGCTGTTATGCAAATTTCATAAATTTAGTAGTGAAAACGTTTTGGATATAGGAAGTGGTGCTGGTTTTCCCGGAGTACCTCTAAAAATAGTCTTTCCCGATATAAATCTTTTCGTTTTAGATTCGAACGGGAAGAAAACTTCATTTTTAGAAAAACTTAAAGGCGAATTGAAAATAGATTATACCGTCATAAATAAAAGAGCAGAAGAATATATTATTGATAAAAGGGAATGTTTTGACGTAGTAGTTTCGAGAGCAGTTACGAGTATGCCCATACTTGCCGAGTTAGCTATTCCTTATGTAAAGGTCGGTGGCGTATTCATTCCTTATAAAGGACACTTAGACGAAGAATTAGAAAACGGGAAAGACGCTATCGAAATTTTAGGCGGAGAGGTATCTGGGAAACACGCTCTAACGCTTGGTAAGGATAATTCTATTAGAACTTTTGTAATAGTTACAAAAATGTGTAAAACCGATGAGAAGTATCCTCGTAGATTTGACAAAATAAGTAAAAAACCGTTGCAAAAATGCTAATTATAAAGTAAACTTGTATTAGAATAGAAAAGAGTATGCAAAGGGGCAAAGTGTGATGAATGAACAAGTTCAAGATATATTCATTGAAGATATAATTCCCAATAGATTTCAGCCAAGACTTACTTTTGATGAAAAGGCTTTACAAGAACTTTCCGATTCGATTAAAGTTCACGGTGTTATACAGCCTCTAGTTTTAAGAAAAGTTGGAAATAAATACGAAATAATTGCGGGAGAACGAAGATACAAGGCATCGTGTATGGCAGGACTAAAAAAAGTACCTGCTATTGTTCGTGAAATGACGGATAACGAAAGTGCGGAAGTTGCCCTTATAGAAAACGTTCAAAGAAAGAATTTATCAAGTATTGAAGAAGCCCAAAGTTATAGGAATTTACTCGATAGAGGATATCTTACTCAAGAAGAACTTGCCGGAAAATTAGGCGTTTCACAACCGACTATTGCCAACAAGTTGAGACTTTTAAATCTCTGTGATGAGGTTCAAAATGCTCTATTAAACGAACAGATAAGTGAAAGACATGCTCGAAGTCTATTGTCGCTTCATAATCCCGATGACCAAAAAAATATGCTCAATAGGATTATTAAAGAGCGATTAACTGTTAAACAGCTAGATAGTGAAATCAAAAAACAATTAGCCAAAGGGGATAGCGGAGAAGAAGAAAGTGGAGGCAGAATTATGAACCAAGTTCAAGAAAACGTTTCTAATGAAGGAGTGCAACAAGTAGAAAATAAAAACATTTTCGGTTTTTCTTTTCAAACACCAACGGATTTAGAAACGAGTGCTCCTAATTTGATGACGGGTATGGAAGAAGTCGTACCACCTGTGAGTTTTAATCCGTTTAGTCAGGATAATTTTGCAAGTGAAACTCATTCTAGTATTCCCAATATTGGCAGCGATGCTTTAGAAGAACAACCTTTAGAGACATTCGATATGTTTGGAGACTCTTTTAATCCTAGTACGAATGTTCCTACTCAAGAAGTGCCTATCGAAAATGCTTTTAATGGAGTTTCTGGAGGTGTAGTGGAACCCGAAAAGAACATCGGAGACCAAATCAACAACGTAAGAAGTGTCGTAAAAGATGTCGAACAATCGGGATTTAGAGTTGAAATGGAAGAATACGATTTTGAAGATATGTATCAGATAGTTGTTAAAATAAAAAAATAGCAAAACGGTTTTGCTTTTTTTGCGGTAAAATATGAGATTGTCAGGTGGTTATATGGAAAAAGTCATTTTTTTAGATTTTGACGATTATGAGGAAGAACTGTTACCTTTTCTTGTAAAAACAGACTTCTATAATGGAGGCTTAGAGGACTTGCACATTGAAGAAATTCTCGATTATTTTGGCGATATCGAGGTCGAAAAGTTTCTTAGATTATCATAAATTTTTGTCAGTTAGATACCGGTGTTGCATATATTTCTGGTTCTGTACCTTTAACAAAATAGAACATGCTGCTTTTGCCTTTTGTGGCATAAGAACCCGTTATGGGATTTAAGGGAATGCCTATTACGTTGCGTGGGATTTCATACCACGTTTTTTCTTTGTCTTTTAGGCTCTTTTCCATCGTTTCTACCCAAATATTCTTAACTATTTTAGAGTATCCAGGAGTATCTTCGTTTAAGTCGTTTCCCGTCCATATCATAAGTAGTGCATCCGGGTTATATCCAACTATCCAATGATCGTTGTCAGTAGTTCCCGTCTTAATCGCATAGTCTCTTGAAAGCCTTCCTTTTAGAGTTATAGCCGTAGGACTATTGTAATCGATGTAATCGGGATTATACGCATTTGTGAGCATTTGATTTATGATGAAAACGTAGTTAGAATTTAAGACTAGTTCTTCTTTTGGTTTATACTCATAAAGTAAGTTTCCGTTCATGTCTTCAACTCTTCTTATCAGGTGGACGTTTCTTTTATATCCGCCAGAAGCCAAAGTAGTATAAGCCGTGGAATAGTCTAACATATTTATTTCGTTCGTGCCTAAAGCTAGAGAAGGGATACTTTGTAAATTTTCTTTTAATCCCATTTTCTTCATGGTGTAGACTAGGACATCACTACCTAAAAAGAAGTGAGTTTTAACGGCAAATATGTTATCTGAATAGGCGAGTGCTGAAGCCATTGTGATGTTTTTATTTGCATAGATATTGTTGTAATTGTTGGGAGAATACGTCTTATCATTGGACATATTAAAAGTAGTTAATTCACTTCTAAAAGTAGAAGCCATGGTAAGACCGTTTTCTAAAGCTGCATAATATAGAAAAGGTTTTATAGTCGATCCGACTTGGCGTTTGGATTGAGTGACTCTGTTATACTGGCTTTGACTATAATTTTTCCCGCCGACTAAGGCATTAACAGCTCCCGTTTTAGGGTCTATATAGACAGATGCAATTTGGGTTTTATCGTCTTTCATATTTTCTTTAATAGAGTTTTCTAGTAGAGTCTGTTTTTCTAAATCGAGCGTCGTATATATTTTGAGACCACCTGCATCGATTAGAGAAGAAGGTATGTTTTTTATACTATTCAATTCAGATAAAACAGCATCTTGATAATACATGAGAGTTTGTAAATTATTTTTGTCTCTCTTTCCATATATTTCTATAGGATTTTGAAACAATTCGCTTTTTTCTTCTTCGGTCATGAGTCCATTGTTGACCATAGTCTCAGCGACTATTTTAGCTCGATAAATCGACTTATCATAGTTTGATACAGGATTATAATTGCCAGGGCTTCGAGGAATTCCTGCGAGAATTAAAGCTTCTTCTAAATTTAGGTCTTTAGCGTGTTTATTAAAATAATATAGGGAAGCATCTTCGATTCCATAGTTTCCTTGCCCAAAATTTATCGTATTTAAATAGCCTTCCAAAATTTCATCTTTGGAATAATGGACTTCTAGTTCTAAAGTTAAGAACGCTTCTTCTATTTTTCTTTTCCACGTCTTATCAAATGTGAGGTACATATTTTTAATATACTGTTGACTTATTGTCGAACCGCCTTCTAGTAAACTTTTAGTTTTTATATTTTTGATTAGAGCTTTCATAATTCTTAAATAGTCGAATCCTTGATGCTTGTAGAAATTTTTATCTTCGACACTTACAATGGCTTTCTTTAAGTCGTCGCTGATGTCTTCTATATGAACCCATTCAGAAGTACTCGAACCTTGGTATACTAAAGCATTCTCTTCGTCGTATATGTAAAATTTTCCATTCGTCTTAATCACTATTTTAGGGCTTAAGAAAGCATAAAGATAGAGCCCACCTAGTGTGAGGATACCTGTTATAAAAAGTATCAACATTATTTTTAAAAAGATTTTTATACTTTTTTTAATTTCAATCACATTCTTTCACGATTAGTATGATATAATAGACAAAATTTATGAGGTGATTTTATGAAGAAAGCAAAATTTGTCTTAAAAAGTAAGGATGATGTCGTAATCGAAAAAGAGGTGTCATACAAAAAGAAAGACGATTTTTTTGAATTCTTTATAGAAGAGATTAAATACGAGATAAAATTCGATGGTAATTTTAGCTTTTTGAGAGAAACAGGAGAAGAAATTTTTAAATTATATAGTGAGGACGGTTTCGATAAGGCAAGTGTTATTTTGATAAAAGAGAATATCGAAGTCGAGATAAAGGTAAACGAATTGAAGTCTAAAAATAAGGACAATAAATGGGAGATTAATTACAATATAGAAAGTGATGCCGATAATACAAAAACGATTATTTTTGAGATTATAGATTAAGCATATTGACATAGACTTAATAATGTGTAATAATTTGGTACGAGTTATTTTATGTACATTGCAAAACAATTCTTGATTGCATATAATAATCTGATATTTTATGGAGGCTAATTTATGAAAAAAATCGATATTCCTTTAGAAGAACTCGAGATGATGAACTATGACGACATAGCTCATATAATTTTAGAAGCAAAAGGCGATAAGATGAAGATTGCCGATTTGTTTAAAGAAGTTTGTAAGTTACTCAAATTAGATGAGGGTACTTATGAGTCGCACATCGCAGATTTCTTCGAGTTGTTGAGTACTGATAAGAGATTTATCATGCTAGAAAACGGTTATTGGGATTTGAAAATTAAACACAATAAAGGTATGGAGTCTTTCGAAGATGAAGAAGATGACGATGAGGATATCATCATCGAAGAAGAAGAGACTCAAGAAGAAGGCGACACTTTCGACGACGAGAATAAAGCAACCGATGACGATGTGGATGATGACGACTTGTCAGACTTAGTTATCGTCGACGATATAGAAGACGAAGCTAATTAATTTAAGGACGTGAAAGTATGGAGGAAAGACTTAAAATAATAAAAGAAAAGTATCTGGAGTTAGAAAAAGAGTTAGCTACTCCCGAAGTTTTAAGCGACTTTCAGAAGTTAAAAGAGTTATCTAAACAGAAAAGCGATCTAGAAGAAATTGCGAATAAATATGACGAATATAAAAAGTGCGTTTCCGACTTGGAAGAGCTTTATAAAATGAAAGACGACGAGGAAATGGCTTTGATGATAAAGGATGAGATAAGTTCTTTAGAAGCATCAAAAGAAAGACTTTATCACGAATTAGAAATCCTTTTGATACCGAAGGATGAAAACGACGGCAAGAATATCATTATGGAAATAAGGGGAGCAGCTGGTGGAGATGAAGCTAACATTTTTGCCGGCGATTTATATAGGATGTATTCTTATTATGCGGATAAGAACGGTTGGAAAATAGACGTAATACACTCTGTAGATGGAGCGAGTGGTGGATATTCCCAAATAGAATGTATGATTAAAGGGGAGAACGTCTACTCTAAGCTCAAATATGAAAGCGGTTCGCATAGAGTTCAAAGAATACCTGCAACTGAAACGCAAGGAAGAGTTCATACTTCGACAGCAACAGTTTTAGTCATGCCAGAAGTAGAAGATATCAAAGTCGAAATCAACGAAGCAGATATTAAGATGGACGTCTATCATTCGAGCGGTGCTGGTGGACAGTCTGTCAATACGAGTAATTCGGCTGTAAGGCTTACACATGTTCCAACTGGCATTGCAGTAACCTGTCAGACAGAGAGAAGTCAAGTACAGAATAGAGAACAAGCTATGAGACTATTAAAAATCAAAATACAGGACGAAATTACTCATAAACAGGAGTCTCAAATGGGAGAGGAACGCAAATCGAAGATAGGAACGGGTGACCGTTCAGAAAAGATTAGAACGTACAATTATCCTCAAAATAGAGTTACAGACCACCGAATTAATTTTTCTCTTATGGATTTAGAGAGAGTTATGGATGGCGAGTTAGAGCCTATAATCGATGCTTTGATTACCGAAGATACAAGATTAAAATTAGAAGGTGAAAAAAGCGGATGGTAAGGCCTTTTTTTATAGAACCTTTAGATTTTAAACTGTTAGAGCAAAAATACGATGAAAAGGAATTAGAAAGTGTCATAGAAAAGATTAAGAACGGCTATCCCGTACAGTATTCGATAGGAGATGTCGATTTTTTAGACGTTAAAATAGAAGTGGATGAAAGAGTTTTGATTCCTCGCTTTGAAACAGAACTGCTCGTACACAATTTAAGAAGATATATTAAAGATTTAGAATATAGTGAAGGGAATTTTTTAGATTTATGTACTGGCAGCGGTTGTATAGCTATCTCTTTAAAAAAGAGTTTTCCTAAGTCTCGTGTTACGGGAATAGATAAAAGTAGAGACGCCTTAGAAGTGGCAATACGGAATGCTTACTTAAACAGATCGGAAGAGCGTCGTGTAGGGAAAGAGTGTAACTGTAGGTGTAG
>CANDHX010000017.1 GCA_947384645.1 uncultured Mycoplasmatota bacterium
TTCAGACGTGTGCTCTTCCGATCTTTTGTATTTTGTTTCACGAGCCTTCTGTTGAAGATTAGATATAGTTCTTGAGAAAGTCATCAATTGCTCTTGTTTGCGTTCTTGTTTACCTAATCCAAGTCTATACAAAAGTCTCATCATTCTCATCGAATCTCTTACTGGATAATCTCTTGCAAACTGCATATATGGTTCGATTGAAGAGTCACCACCATTAATAGAATCGATTAACTTTTGTAATCCTTCTTTGAATATAGGTGGAGCAGACTCAACCGACTTACCGATAGCCACAGGTACAGTATAGTGTTGAATCAAAATTTCTAGCCCTTTTAAATAATAAGGAAGCTGAACGTCGATTTCATGCATGTGTTTCTTTCGATAATTTTTTAATTCGATATATGGAAATTTAAAAGCTAATCCTCCGACTATAAGCCCGAATATTATCATCAAATAACTCATATCTGCAATCATCATAAACATGAAGAAACCGAATATTAATATAGCATTTTTAACTCTTGAATTATACTTTTCTAAAACGTCTACTTCACTTCCAAATCGAGCTTTAAGTAGAAAGTCGTAGTCATCTTCTTTGAATTTCAGTAGTACTCCTTGATAATCGCTAACAAATCTCGATGTACTTACAATACCAGAGTATTCGCAGACGAAGAAGATTACTACGGCAACTATAATTATTTCTATATACATACAAGCACTCTCCTATTCTGCATCTACATCTTCGTTGTAGAACTTAGTTCCACTCAAAAGGAAATAAGAATTTATCCATATTATCATGTGCAATACGATTTGAATGTACCACTGGTTTATCATCTTGATATAAGATGCTTGTCCTAAAAGAAGTTGCATCAACATCACTAGCAAGTATAGAGCAAGTCCATATATGACGAACTTTTTATAGAAAGCAGCTCTATCCATCTTATCTCTATATACACCCTCTACAAGCATATCGATATCTTGCATCATGTTTTCTAACGACTCTCCGGAATCCTTAGCACCTTCATTCGTTATTTGTAAAAATAATTGGTGCATATTCTTGACCATATAATATGGATATTTGTCGCTCATAAACTTTAAAGCTTCATCTATTGTACCATTGGCATAAGACATATCTATCATAGTTTTAACGTCTCCTAAGATAGGTTCCTCTAAAATACCAGATTCTCTTACACCCTCAAGCGATTTAACAAAAGACTGACTAGTATTAAATTCCATGATGACGTTTGTACAATATATCTGGATGGTTTCAAATATGAATTCGTTATATATGCGCTTATAACGCAAGAAACTGATATAAGGTATAAAAGCTATTGCAATAACAGCATAGACTATCGCCCATAAAAGGGAATAGAAATATAGAAATGCTATAGCTGCGGCAACACCACCGAATAGAGCAACCTGTACTATGTATTGCTTAGCGGTGAAATCCTGTCCTAATTCCTTAGCTTTCTCTTTTACTACTCTAAAACTATAGGGAGCATATTTCTCATAAACGGTATTTGCCATATTGGTAAAATATTTATAAGGAGTATTACCAGGGTCTTTTCTATACATGTAGATAAAGACGACTGTTATAATCATTATCACTAGTTCCATTTATTATGCACCTGCCGTTTCTTCTTGATTTATTCTAAAAGTATCTTCTGGAAGATACACCCCTTGAATCGAAACATAATCAAGTAAATGTTTCGTAGGATTTTTTAATGAGATTTTGCCATCTAGAGTTTTTCTATAGATGACGTTTTGCTTAGCTTCGTTTGTATCATCTTCTACATAGAATTCACAGACTTCTAATATTTCACGTTGGAATCGATTATATTCCTTGCTGAAGTAACCTTTAACATAAATAGCTAATTGGACATATCTATAAATAGTTCTCAAAAACTGTTCGACATCCTGACTACCTTCCATCAAAGCATACATACGCATAGGAACACTTGCCGCTTTATCCGAGTGAATTGTAGATAAAATATTATGACCAGATGAAATCGAGTTACGTACAGCCATAACTGCTTCTGCACTACGAACCTCAGATAAGAGTATCCATTGAGGGTTCTGTCTCATACAACCTTCTAGAAGGTCTGAATATGTAGCTACGTTATTCGTTTTCATCGCTACGATATCACGATGTGGGAAAATCTTATCCAAGTGAAGTTCCAAAGTATCCTCTATAGTTATGATTTTCTCGTTTTCTTTGATATGACTTGCCAAATATTTGACTAACTCTGTTTTACCTGAACCGGTCTCTCCACAGACTATGATGTTACAGTGCCCTTCGACACATTTCATTAAAAAGTCGTGCATTTGCAAAGTTACATACCCTTCGTCTAATAACTTCTTTTTATTTAATCGAATTTTTGCTGGAGTTTTACGTATAACGCAAGCTATTCCATTAGTAGCAATCGATTCGTGGATGAAATTCATACGGAGTTCTGTAGATTCAGCATCCAGTAATGGGTGAGCCATATTGAATGTCTTACCCATTACGTTAGAACACTGGAATGCAAGTTTTTCCATGAGGGCATTATTTATGTCTGGACGTTCAACTTTATAAATACCCTTTGACAAGGTTTTTAAATGTATCTGTCCATCGTTACTATAGGATACGTCGGTAATATCATCGTCGTCTAGGAATTCTTGAAGAGGGCCAAAATCTAATTGTGAGAATATTGCCTCATTCATCGATATCCCCCCTATTCTCTATTGTCTCGATTGTCGTCGTTTGGATTATCTTGATTTCCGCCTTGGTTGTCATCGTCGCCAGTATTATCACCTATTTTATTAGGACATTCGAATATTCCAGTTGGATCACCTTCGATACATTCATTTGGTATATCAGCTGTTCTTTCTTTGATAAGTTCTGTAAACCAAGCATTATCTACTAAAGTATCACTAGCTTTAGCACTATAATTAGAATTTTTTGGCACAGGTACTAATTCTATACCTAAATATTCAGCTCTTTTTAAAAGCAAATACAAGTCTTCTGGTACAGCAAACAATAATTGTGAAGGCTCTCTTATTTCCATAGTTGTTTCAAATACGTTGTGACCTTCATCGTCTTTTACTCCGAGAACTTTAATACTACGAATGAATTTTCCATAGACTAGTTCATCTGTATCATTCTCAGTTCTCATAAATAAATCTATATAATTGCCTGGAAAAATCGAATTACCATAAGTAGACTCAAATGTTACAGCCATATTATAGATATAGTAGTTATCTGGAATATCTGAGAAAGATGAATCTGGCATATCTTTTGGTTCCATTACCATTCCTTCAAAGAAATAACTGTTGGCTTGTATCTCAGTAGCATAACTTACATTCTTACCGATTACTTCCCCACAATCTCTAATCATATTTTGAGTTACTTGGCTTGATAAAACCTTAACTCTGTTGACCATCTCAGCTGTTATTTCGGTACGTGGTGCAAGCGGTTGAGTTGCATAGCACACGTATGTAGTTGTAACAGCACTTTTTACACGCCAGTTATAAAAACCGTATAAAATTACTGTACATACAATGATAGCTATCAAAGTAACTGTGTTTTTATTCGATAAAAACCTCTTAATCATTGTTCCTATATTACCCATAATTTATTCCTCCTTTAATTAAAATTAGTTGGGTCTTCCTTGTAGTACATCTCAAGGATTGCATCTAACCTATTCGTTACATCGAACGACATAGTGTTGAAATTTATTACTTCCTGTGAGGAACGGGTTCGTACCTCGACGGTTATCTTGGGGGGTGATTCATATATATCGTAAAAAGCTAATTTAGTCGTTTTATTAATCGATATAGTATCGGAGTACCTTCTGATGAAGTTCTCCATAAATTTTTCACTATTGATACGCAAATCGCCATATTTTCTATAATAAGCATAATCCACTGCTTCATACATCGAAGCTTCGCTTATCTCTTTTAACATGTAATAGTTTTGTTCGTGGGTTGTCGTCATATCCGTTACAAGTATAACTACTGCCATCATGATTAGACCGAGAACTAAAAACCACCAAGCCCAAACGCTCTCTTTCATGGCTAACTTCCCCCCTTGTTATCTAATGCATTTTGTTTATTTATTAATGTTTGTCTGTTTTTGTTTAAAGCTGATAAATCATAGGATTCGATTCTTCTATATCCGGATAGAGAGTCCTTAAATATCGAACTACAAGAGTCACCCATTCCTTCATTGACACTCGTTTCTCCACCAGCGGCTAAACAAGATAAAAGTTGACTTCGGCAATGGTATCCACCACTATCATCATAATCTTTACAACTCAAATCCCAATCCGCATATGCACCACCACTTTTGGTTGCCTGCTTGGCATTATACTCTCTGAGTTCTTTCATTATATATGGTGTCAGAGTAAATTCAAACTTATCACGGCTCTCAAGTATTTGGTGATCTGACTCAGGTATTTTTATGGTTTCACGCACTTCATTACCCCTAGCATCACTCCAGTTATACCCGAGCTGTCTTCCCAATGGATTTATTTCCAATGGATCGACTATCCTATAAAAGAAATTTAACTTTCCACCTTTGCCTGGATTCGGTATATATATGTCGTTTATAACTTCATAATCACATATGTAATCGTTTCCTTCTGTTAAAACTAAGCCACTCGGTCCGTTACCAGCAAATCTTTCTTCAAAATTGTCGTTAGAATTAACAGATTTACTTTTCATTTCTTCTCGAGTAGAATCCATTACATTATTTATAGATATAATATAATCATATAAGCCACCAAGAGTATTAATATTTACAGGCACTGCTTCTTCTGGCAGTTCTAATACAGCTTTACTACTGCTATTTTCACTAGTGTGAACTTTTCCATCTGGCACAGTAGTGTATATCTTTGGTAAGTGATATTTATACTCGACATTTTCTTCTCTTTTCATATGACTATTCGAGTAAAAATAGAAGCCGCTTGCTAAATCTGTCTTTCTACAAGTAGTACCCTTACAATCGAGATAACCTCTATTTTCTTTTGTAGCACCGCCTCCACCACCAGAATATTCTTCACTTACAGTTGCACCTTTTGGCCAAAAACTTTTACTTGGTGAAGATTCTTTCTTTTCTACTAATTCTGGTTCGAAAGGTGAACCTATTTTATCGCTGTCTTTATCATTGTAATTGAATGTTACATCGGGTTCAAACTTGAACTCTTTGATATCACTAGCACTTCCTTTGGAAATTTTAGTCCCAGATACTTTCGTATTCGGAACGTTTTCTTCTATCCATTCAAAGCACTTAGTGTATGCATTTATCGTATCGCTATAAGTTTTCAAAGCTTCCTTATATGCATTCTCTGCTTCTTGTCGAGGTTGTACAACATCCGATTGCCAAGATGAAGCCCGCTCATCGCTTCCTTTAGCATCATGTCCCTCTATCCATTCGCCACTTTTCTCCTCTAATGTTTTAAGTCTGTTTGGCGTACTCGTAACAGCAGGTCTCGTCCATTCCTTTTTAGTAGATTCCAAACATTTTTGTTCACATGTCGGATTATCTTTAGGACATTCTTTAGGCTCTTTATGACAACAATCATCTTTAGTTTCGGTCACTTCTGGATTTTTTTCTGCATTTTCTTCGATGTATTTCAAATCTTGCCATTCGTTATATTTTTTAACTAAGTCCTCTTCTAGAGGTTCCAAATCTTTTATGAATTCGTCGTATTTGATTTCACTAGATACACAAGTTCTCTTTGCTTTTATTTCAGGTATATACTTGTCTAATAAGAAGTATTGACCAGCTGCAGTTTGCTTATGACCGGGTAAGAAGATATCTATGTCATCTTTACAAGCTGCTTCACAATAAGACTTCCCAGCAGGATTTGTAGTATCTTCTTTTTCCAATATAGTAAATCCAGATTGATTTCCTGCTTTTAGAGTACAAGTTTTAAGTCTATTGTCTTCGTGAAAAATTGCTTCCGTTCCAGCGTCCCCTGCATCGCATATGGCTTGGTTGACTTCATCTTCACATTTCGGCTCGTCTTCTTTACCTTTACAAACTGTAACTATGTGGACCGCTGGATGAATATACTGAGGCTTATATCCTTCATTTACTACTGTAGCAATGGCATTTTGACTAGGATTAGCCATGCTCTTTGCTTCACCTGTAAAATATCTTACTACCCTTAAATCTTTACCGAATTTATCTGAAGTATTTCGTAAAGTAGTAGTAACACCGTCACCTTTTGATGTGTCCATTGCAAAAACAGCATTCACGAAAGCATCTTGAGAGACATTCGTTGCTCTTTTATATGTACATTCGCCACCACCTGATTTAGGACATCCTGTATTCGCATCATAACATTTGCCATCTTGAGTACACCAAGAGTCATATGTGATAAAATATTTATCTCCTTCTTGTGAGTAATTGACTCCACTTTTTATTGCTTTATAGTAATTATTGTAAAACCATATTATTTGATTTTTATTTTTTATAGGATAAGGTTGATCATTAAATAGTAACCCTTCATTTGATGAAACACCTAAAACATCTTGTAATATTTTTTTATCTGGAAAAGAACTACTTTTTGCATCGTTATTATGAGCACCCTTTTCTTTCCAACCACCGCCATCTGCTACCCATCCACCTAGGAATGAGTAATAAAACGTAATTTTTTTAGAATCGGCATCACATCCGTCTGGCGGATTTATAGTAGGCGATTCGGCACTTCCGCCAGTTGAACCACCACCAGAGCCTCCGCCAACTCCAGACCCGCCGCCGGATCCTCCTCCAGAACCTGAACCACCAGAACTTCCAGAGCCAGAACTCGTAGGCTTCTTCATGACTTTAACTATAAGTGGTTTACCCATAGTTATCGTCACATTATTGTCAACTGCACTATCGAAAGTTATAGCATTTCCTTTATATGCACTATCGGGAATAGATGCAGTTTGCCATCCTTGATTGGAGCCTCTTGCGACGTCTTTGTGTCTTATTTCTAAGTGAAAGTCTTCACCAGCTTTTAAACCAGACTGTCTATTCAAAGCAAAGTTGACTTCAAATCCTCTTAGACCTTTACCGTCTCCATAAGATTCATAACCGCCTATTACAGTTGAACCTGTTATAATTGTTTCCTTATTTCCGACTAGTCTTAACTCGATTTTATTCCACTCTTGCTCGTTTTGTTTATTTCTATCAAAAGTTGCTTCATTATATCCAAATCCGTTTATCTCAAGCTGTCCATCTTGATTAAAATATGCTTGTGTTATTTTATATGTAAATTTTTCTAATGCAGCCCCAGCAGCATTTACACAGACAGTGTAAGAAGCTAATACTGTGATTACTACATAAAATAACATTTTTAATTTATTAGAAATTCTGTTCACTGTCTTTTCTCCTTTTTAAAATTAACAAAATCGCAACTACGACAATAATTATTAGCAACACCAATATCACTATAAGAATTGTACTTATCTTAGATTTCTTATCTACCTTTTGGTTAGATAGAACGTTTTCATATGTACCATCAAACCAAGCATTTTCTTTACAATCGACTGATACACCACAGTATAATTTATATAAAGGGACTCTCATTTCAAACGATTTAACAGGTGTCTCGCAATCTGTTCGATAATATTCTACTTTATGTATTCCACCATCTAGTTCTGCATAAGTCGAATTGTCTTTTAATTCTTTATATCCGCCCTCTGTGTAGATTACCATTGAATAGCCTTCGGGAAGCCGTTCGGCAACCAGTTCCATAAATCCTTCATGGAACTCTCCATTTTTGTCTTTATACTCGCTCGCATATCGCAAATTATAGGATGTATTCTTCAATAGTTCTTGTGATTCTTTGACTTGCTTATCTGTACAAGCCCCATCGGCATATACATTCATCGAAAGCAAAAACGATAAAACGATGG
Source organism: uncultured Mycoplasmatota bacterium (assembly GCA_947384645.1). Classification (GTDB taxonomy): domain Bacteria; phylum Bacillota_I; class Bacilli_A; order RF39; family UBA660; genus RUG11867. The sequence continues at coordinate 7,885 of CANDHX010000017.1, forward strand.
ATATTACCAATTTAATCATAATTCCCACCCCTTTTTCTTATTTCTTCTTTTGATATAGAAAATAATTCCAACTATCAAAATAGCTATAACTAGAAAGAGTATGAGATATGTTTTCCAATTTTTGCCTACGAGCTTTTTGATCTCTTCTTTTTCTTCTATTTTATCTCTATCGGGATTGTTTTTGTCGTTATTCACTTTTATTTTATTTAAAAAGTCATCTGTACCTTTTAGATTAATTTCACTTCCTATAAATCTTTGACAATAGTAAATCGAGCTGTTTTTGCAGTAGGTAAATTCGCTATAGGCGTTATATCGTGGTTTAGTAAATTTGATTGTTCTAAGGTCTGTACTAGGGCAATCTTCTCTATCAGACATAATAGATATTTCATAATTATATATGGTACCTATATCATAGTCATAGAAAGTATAATTATTATCTGTTGTATCTGAATTAGTTACTTTAAAGCTTCTTCCTTGATTTTGAACGTTTACTTCTGCTTTAAGTCCTTCTTTCAAATTATAAATGGTGATTTCAAACACATATTTAGGTATTTTATAAGTAGTAGTTTGACCATCTATAGTGAGTTCTCGCTCTTCACTTTCTTCTTTTATCTCATAACTGGCTTTGACATAGTTAGCAAGTGCTGCAAGTTCGTTTTTAACTTTTGTTTCACAACGAGCTGCTTTGACGCTGTCAAAAACGAGAAAAAATGCTACAAAAAGAATAATATATCGCATATATTTTTTCATCTTGTCACCTACTCTAACAATAATTATAGCATAAGCACAACAATTTTTAAAGCAAAAAGTCTAAGTTTATGTTAAAATATCTATGGTGATAGTATGAAAAAAGATTCCTTGCTCAATTCTTTCGGTATAATCTTTGCCTATCTTTCTTTAGAAATCGTATTAGATGTCATTTATAGCATTATCAAAAATTTCACTACTTTAATGCAAAATCACATAATAAATAATTTCTCTTTAATAATGATTTCTACTATTATACTGATGTTTATAATACACCTTTTAAAATCGAAATTGTCTAATCAATGGAAAAATTTTAAAAAAAATTCGAGCTCTATAATTAAAAAATCTTTAAAATATTGGTTTATAGGATTTTTATTGATGATAGCGTCGAACTTGATAATAAACTTGATAATTCCGAATGGACTTGCCCCTAATGAAGAACTCAATAGACTTGCTCTAAAAAAATATCCAGTATATTCTTGCATATCGATTTGTATATTGGGTCCTATAACAGAAGAATTGCTATTTAGATTGAACTTCAAATCGACGGTTAAAGGAAGAACTCCTTTTATCTTATTAACTGGTCTCGTATTTAGCCTAATGCACATCTTATTCTCGACATCTAACCTTATCGAAATAATCTATATAATTCCATATTCGATGTTGGGATTTGCTTTTGGAGCCCTATACTACGATACAGATAACATTTATTCATCGATATTCGCCCACATTTTGCACAACACTCTAGCGACAACCATAATACTATTGGGAATATAAAGGAGGTATGACTTTTGAAAAAAGATATGAAAGACAAAGAAAAAAATGCCGAAACTAAAAATCAGGAAGAAAAGAAAAAAAGACCATTCATTTCGAAATTGATAATATTGTTTTTGCTCATAGGATTGGTATTCATCTATGCTAGATATGTGGGTACTAAAGGGATAAAATTAAAGGAATATAGCATCACTAATGAAAATGTTCCGCCGAGCTTTGATGGATTTTCAATAGTACAGTTTTCCGATTTAGAACTAGGGACTACCTTCAACGTATCGGACTTAGAAGATTTAGTTTCTAAAATCAACGGCTTAAATCCTGATATAGTAGTCTTCACAGGCGATATAGTACATCCTGGATATACGCTATCCGATAAAGAAATGAAAAGTCTCATCACAGCATTGGATAGAATAGACCCCTTAATCGGAAAATACTCTATAAAAGGTGACGACGACATCTATTCGGACGTATACGATAAAGTCATGAATGATTCAAACTTCAAAGATATCACTAATTCATATGAACTAATATATTACAAAGGCTTAACCCCAATAGTTTTATATGGCTTAGACTCATTAAACGACGATAGACAAGATTTAGCAAGCGCTTTTAGATATCCCTCTATAGAAGAAGATACTGCTTATATGGCGACTTTCAGAATTCTTCTAGCTCACGAACCTGATACCTTTGATAAAGTCGATAACTACAACATTTCTCTAATGCTATCTGGTCACTCCCACAACAGCGAACTAAACATTCCTTTTATAAAAGATTATTACAATATAAAAGGTGCTACAAAGTACTACGACGAATTCTATCAAGAAAACGGCACAGGCCTTTATATATCTAGTGGACTCGGCACTTCTAAATATAAAATGAGATTATTTGCTCCCCCTTCTATCTCAATTTTTAGACTCTACACAAATTAACAAAAAAACGCCCCTTTTCATAATTTATAACTGAAGGAGTGTTTTTTTATGAACAATATGAATAACTACGACTATTACCTCGTACGAGATGGTGACCGTTATTTCTGGGTTCCATTTCTATTAGGCGGTTTAGGCGGTGCGGCAGTTGTCGGATTATCTAGACCGAGACCGGTATACGTAAATAGTCCATATCCGTATCCACCATATCCAAGACCATATGGTGGTTGCTATGGTTACTCTAATTATAACTACTATTATTAGTAGTTATTTTTAATACTAAGCCGAAGAGCATAAAATAACTGATTAGACTAGAACCTCCGTACGATAAAAATGGCAAAGTAATCCCCGTAATCGGAGTGAGTCCTAAATTCATCAAGATATGTTCCAACACTTGAAACAACATCATATAAAATATGCCAGATAAAACGAGTTTGTCCTCTTCTTTTTTACAAAGTTTTATCTCTTTAAAAAGCATCCACAGTATGAAAGTATAAAGAAATACTACTACTATTCCCATAATACTACCGAAATTTAAAATGGTTAAATCGAATGCAAAATCGGTTGTTACTTCCGGTATATATATTTTAGAGGATTTTAACCCGAATCCCATAAGACCACTTGCACCTATTCCTATTAAGGCATTTCCTAACTGATATGATGAAGCATCGCTAAAAGAAAGTATTCTATCGATCCTATAAAAAAAACTAGTACCAAAAAGTTCTATGAACAGGTTGCTTTGATAAAAGTAAAGAACGAAAAATATTATCAAAAACAATACGCCAGAGCTTATTATGAAGAAAGTATACTTCCACGGTATTTTGCTCTCACACAAAAGTCCAAACAACATCAAAAGATACATCAAGACAACTCCTGTATCGGGTTCTAAAAAAATGAGAAAACACGGTATAAACGATAAAAACATGACCTTTATAAATAATTTTAAGTCTCTGTTTTTAGATTTTGCAATAATACCAGCGATAAAAATTATATAGAAAAATTTAAACAATTCCGAAGGCTGAAAAGAAACCGACTTTATCCTAAACCACGATGTAGCACCGTTTATATTTACTCCGAAAAACAGCACCAAAAGTAGAGAAAATAAACCGATTAAAAAAAGTGGCATGCTATATTTTTTTATTACTCTATAGTCTATCTTATATATGACAAATGAAACAGCAATACCGATCATTATCCACACAGATTGTCTTGCCAAATTGGTTTTATATAGATTACTTATAAAACTAGCTCCATACATATTTAAAAGGCTCAACAAAAGAAGTATGGCTATTGGTATTATAAAAGATAATTTTTTTCTAATATTTTTGCTTTTCATATTCTTATTATCGACAAAAATAATATATTTATTATAAGGAGATGTTTAATTTGAAAGATTTACCTAAAGTATTCGCTAATCCTATCGACAAGGATATTAAAAATAACCGAAGTTTTACTTATGGCAAATTAGAAGAAGAAGCTAAAGAAAGAAATGAAACTGAAGTTTTAAAGAAAATAGATTCCATATTTAAAAGAGAAGGCAACGTTTACTCTATCGACTGTTTGATAACGTTTGAAAACAATATGGGAAAATATACTATTATCGGAAAAACCAATAATAACTTAGTTACTAAAACCGAAAAGCTCATCCCAATAAGAGAGATATACGATATCGAATTGGCATAAATTAAATCCTAGAAACTCTTTACTTCTAGGATTTTTTGTATTGTTAAAATTTATAAAAGTGTGATAAAATTTTCTTATCTAAGATATTTCTCAAAGAAAGGTATATATAATATGAATAGCTCGTTATATGAATTTTTAATAAATAATCGCTTTTATACTCACAGCATCGGAAGAATTAATGAACCAGATACTATTTTAAAGCTCGAATCTATATTTAGGCTGGAAGCCCTCTATTCAAAAGATAAACTTAGAAGCTTAGGAATTAAAATAGAGGGAAAAGTCGTAGGAAATATTCGTATCACAAAAGAAGCTTTTGTTTCCCTTTTTGACCCAACATCGCCTGCTTTAAAGAAAAGACTTCTTTCTTCTAATTATCGTCTATTTCACATTTTGGCAATACTGATATTGTATTTTTAATCGATGAAGAAGTAATTCTATTCGATAATGCCAAAAAAAGTGAATTCGATTCGATTGAAGTAACTGTAAAAGATGAAGTACCAATTTCACTAATAAAAGGCATTCTCGTTCCTAATGTCGATGTCGTTTTAAAAGTTATTAGAAAACTATTAGATAAACACAAGCTCGACATTCCTCTATATGACTTTGAAGGTCGATTAATCGAATACTCGAAAAATCCAAAAACTAAGTGACATGAAAATATAGAAGCCATTGCCTCTATATTTTTAATTTTAATTAAAATTAAAATTGTTCGTTACTCTGCTCTAAAAAAATCAGATATAGTTCCAGTGCCTATTAAGGTTTTAAAATATTCCGCTGTCAGATTGATAACTGGAGCAATTGCGCCATTGGCATTATTGACAAATGCACTGTACAACACTCCCATACATGGATCAAACATAGTAGCATAACTATCAAAATAGAATGGCGAAAGTGACCAACTCCATGCTGCTGGATTGTATAAATAATATGTTGAGTTATTTGTTCCATACTTTCCGCTTCCTGCTGCTATTACTTCGTCTGCTGTTATTAATCCCACCGGATAGGTAAGATCAGCATTTCCTTTTTCTCCATCGTCCACAGTAAAAGCGTCGTTTTTATTTGGACATTTAAAACTTGGTTGTGTTTTTGTTATTCCTGAATTCCATACTCCCGTCCTAGCTGTTGCACCATATGCTGTTTTATATTTTCGATCGCCAAAGCCTGTAGGAGGTGTCCCTCCTGGGGCCGTGTTTGGGGGGGGAGTTCGGTGTGTAGGGTGTGTGGGGGGGGCGGCTGCCGCGGGGGGGCCCGGGGCGGGCCCGGGGGCGCCCGGGGGGGGGGGGGGGGGGGG